>JBEBTR010000192.1:0-5532 GCA_040393725.1 Sphingobacterium endophyticum
ACCTCAACAGGAGGAATTTCTTCTAAATGGAAATCCGACAGGTCCATATTTATTCTTGATATTCCCGCCTTCGCCAAAACTATAGCGTCATATTTTTCATCGCGTAATTTCTGAACACGTGTTTGAAGATTTCCACGAAGATCATCAAACTCTAAATCAGGACGTAATGATAACAATTGAGCCTTTCTTCTATTGGATGATGTACCAACGCTGGCATTATGCTTTATTGAAAGACGTTTTGAAATATCAACGCAATCTTTGTGAATAATCAATAGTTCCGATGGATCTTCACGATCAGAAACAGCTGCTATAATTAATCCCGGTGGATTAACAGTCGGTAAATCCTTATGTGAGTGAACAGCTAGGTCAATTTGTCCTGATAATAGTTCTTCCTCTAATTCTTTTGTAAAGAATCCTTTGCCCTCAAGCTTATCCAATCGTAAGTGCTGGACAATATCGCCTTGAGTTTTAATGATCTTTAATTCGGCTTCTATGGATATCTCGGCTAATCGATCCTTAACAAAATTAGCTTGCCATAATGCTAATTCACTGCCTCGAGTACCGATAATTAGTTTTCTGTTCACGTTCAAAGATTTACAAATGAATATTCCGGTGGCAAATTTACGCAAATAGCCTCTTAATTCTGAAGTTTAAATTCAGAATCGAAATATTTTAAGAAAATTTAATATTAATTGCTTTCTGATTCGGCAGATTTTACTAAGATCTCTTTCGCCATAACCATTGGAACTTTGATATACTTCTTCTCCATATAGTTTATGACTTTATTTAACACTTCTCGTGCTTGCGGATCCAATTGCTCTACTTCATTCGCAAAAACCTCTGATAGGGCCATTGCTTTGATTTCCTTGATCTTCTCAGGAACTTCTTTCATTGCAACCTCAACTCGACGTTGTTTCAATATTGGAAGGAATTCCTTAATGTTCTGTTCAATAATCTTTTCCGCATTTTCCAACTCTGCATAGCGCTCTTGGATGTTCTTTTCAGCAATTTGCTGCAAACTGCTTACCTCGATATAGGAAATAGGGTGTTTTGCAATGACTGAAGCATCAATATCATTTGGAATCGCTAAGTCGACAATTACCTTCTTGTCGTCCTCTCCATTCAATAATGATTCATATAGGTCTTCGTGGATAATAGCTTCAGGGGCACCTGTACAAGTAATCATCACATCAAATCCCTTTTTGTAATTTTTTAACTCACTTAATGGATAAACCGGTGCTTGTAACTCATCAGCTAATGTCTGTGCATTCGCAACGGTTCTATTGAAGATTGTAAAATTACTGTATTTATGCTTCTTCAGGTATTTTGCTAAATTTTGATTGGTCTCTCCAGAACCAATAACAAGGATTCTTGGGTTTTCCTTTAATTTTACTTCACGTAATTTACGGTAGGCTAGGGAAACTACAGATATTGGGTTGCGTGAAATATTGGTATAGGTATAAACTTCTTTCGCGGTTTTGACTAAGCGATCCATCATCAATCTTAAAAAATCACCAGTAAAACCAGCCGCTTTACAACGGTCGTAAGCCCTACGGATTTGTGCTAAGATTTCTTTCTCCCCAACAACTAAACTCTCCATCGAGCATGATGTGCGGAACAGATGGTTTAATGCATCAAGACCTGAATATCTGTTAACCTGACCTAAATAGCATTGCATACGCTCTGCTGGTACACAGAAATTCATGCTATCTAAAAACTGAACTACAAAATCATCGTTTAATTCATGACCCCCATAAAATACAAATTCCACACGGTTACAGGTACCAATGTAGAATATCTCTGGAATATCTAAACTGTTTTTAAGGTTAATAAGGCGACTATCCAACTCTTCATTGCATATGACCAGATTCCCCAAATCCTTTAGATCAACATGTTTGTGGGTAAACGCTATTACTTTTAAATTCTTCAAAGCCTTATTATTTCTCCGATAATTTTGTATTGCAAATGTAGAGTAAAACAGCGTTGATATTGTCAAAAATGTGTCAATAGAACGAATTTAGAACGATTATAAATAGTGTTAAAATAATGTTAAAAACAAGATAATGAGCATGTTGCGAACATCTACCGCTGATTATTGTGATGACAATCATTTCTTGTGTCAGCAATAAATGACGCAAATTACTGTTTATAGATGCATAATTACTCCATTTATCTCCTTAAATCTATCTTTTTATCCCTAAAACAGAGCTTTACCTTTTGTATTTCCTTCCGATTTACTCATATTTGACTATATTTTAAAACATGAGAAACTTAAACAAACCATTGGCATTAATTGGATTTTTTGTGGTATTCTTTTCCGCAATCTTTTGTCCTTTCTTAAAAGTACCATTAAAAGCAAACTGGAATCTTTATCAAGTGGATACAGCATTGTTTATGATTACAAACGGACTTTTGGGATTGTCTGTGTTGTTGTTTTTTATGCGTAAACTTAATGCCTTCCGGATTTCAGCTCTTGCGTTAATCGCTTGGATAATCCTTTCTTTTACTCTCGTTTATTTCCAAATAAACAATTATATAGGATTAAAATTTCTAGATGGCCTATTGTCTAAAACATTGAATATAAAATGGGGTTGGGGGATACTGCTATTGGGAGCAATCCTTATATTTTTATCGGTAGGTAAGGGAAGAAAAGTTGTCGAAGAAAAAGTTAATAAATAAAATACACTTTCTAATGTAATAGCAAAAAGCCGTAATTTATGAAGAGTAAATTACGGCTTTTCAGTTTTAATATATATATGTTATAAATTCCAAAATTTGGTAATTTTTCTTATTTCGGCCTATGCGAAATAAAATGCTGTTTCAGCTTATCCAAGCCAATGTTTTCTTCAATTTTGTCTAATTCGAATAACCATGCTTTTTCAGGCAGTACCTCAGAACTCTCTTTCGAATTTATTAGGTCCAGAGGTTTAACCTTAATTGTTTTTTCAAGTGGAGGTACGGCATTGTGCTGTTTTCTTGATGTTCTTAAGATGTGAATTTCCAAGTTAGGCCATTTGTTGATGGCAGAAAAATTCCCCGTATAGATTTGGTTGTATTCTCTTGCAGGAACAATGTTTGCAAAAATCCCCGTTCTCTTATTCCCTAATGATTCTGATACAGAAACCATCAATTCAAAAGATGTTTCGTTGACAATAAAGAATTTAACCAAACCGTCCTTTTGTTCCCCAGTTAAAGCGAGGTAGATGCCCTTTTCAAGAAATTTTCCTGAATGAACAACTGTTGTTGGCTCTTCGTCATCCTCCATTCTCATGTTCCCATGAACTAAGGTAATCTTATCCTGCATTACAGGAATCTCAAATCCTGTGTCATCCGTTACTCCAACCAATCCATTCCCTAAAAATGCTGTGATATGCCCCTCAATGGGTTCATCCACAAATCTTACTAAATCTCCTATTTTATAATTCATCGTAAACTTTCTATGATGTTAATAAAGTTGTGAATATCCCTAATATCATTATAAAGGTGTATTCCAATTCTAATCCCTGTTCCTCTTGGAAAGCATCTAATGCCACTGTTCATCAAGTTAGGGTAAAGGGATGGTTCAATTTGAACATTGATCAAATTTGATCGCACTTGCCGATCCGCAATAAATGGTAAAACTAATTCTCTTTCTAATAATAATTTATATGCCTCTTCAGTAACTGATTTAATATGCTGCTCAATTTGTCCCATTCCTCGCTTTTTCAAGAACATCAGACTCTGCTGTAATGTTCCATGACTTAAAGTGTCTTGATGCCCGGGTTCAAAAAATGTGTCTAAGATACTTTTATGCTTCCACATAGCAACTGTCGGTAGTGGGATGCCAGCATTTAAATCCTCTAATTTTATACGCAATTCTTCACTCAATAACATAAAGCCATTGCCAAACCCAGATAAGAGCCATTTATATCCAGAAGAACCCAATGCATCAATTCCCGATTCTTCAAAATTAAATACTGATGTGCCCAAAAACTGAGTCCCGTCAGCAATAATCAAAAGATTGGGATGATTAGCTTTTAACTCCTTAATGAAATTCAGATCTATCATTAATCCCGAAATGTATTGGACTATACTTAATATAAGCACATCGGGATTATATTTTTTGACAGCAATTAGTAATTCTGATTCAACATTTGCCGTTACTGGAACCGTAATATGGTTAAGTTTCCGGTTAACTATTGGATATTGCAATGAAGGATATTCATCCTCAAGTACCAAATAAGTAAAGTTGTCAGGTAAAAGCTCAATTAAAGTCGCATATCCAAAAGAGAAGTTAGGGGTGAGAAACGTGTTTTCTGTTTTTGCCCCGAAAAAATCTGAAACCGTAGATTTGACATTTTGAATAAACTCAGGTTGTTTATCCCGTAATAAACTATTGATTTCAAAAAATTCTTCTTCCCATTTTTTTCGCCATGCTAAAGATTCTTTAGGGATGAGGCCATTTCCAGGAGTGTTTAAGTAAATGACATTCTCCGGAAGGTTAAAATATTCTTTGAAATTCATAAGGTCTTGTTTCTTGGTTTTTCAGAATTAATAGATAATCTTTTTGAGGTATTATTTCAGCCCCCAATTTAGCCAAATGTTCTGATGGTATCTGACAGTCAATGAGTTCTAATCCAAAATTCTTTGCTAAAAAGACTAAAGCTATTTTAGAAGCATTGGAAGCCTTCGAAAACATGCTTTCCCCACAAAAAACTTTTCCAACTTGAACTCCATAAAGTCCTCCAACCAACAAGTTATTCTCCCAAACCTCGATGCTGTGAGCATAGCCAGCTCGATGAAGTTCTATATATGCTTCCTGCATATCCGCAACAATCCAGGTTCCATCCTGGTCTTTCCTGGAAATATCAGCACAGCTACGAATGACTTCAGGAAAATTTCGATCATAAGTAACCTCGAATTTGCCAGTTTTTAATACCTGTTGAAGGCTCTTGGAAATTTTCATTTTTGGAGGACTCAATACAAACCTTTCTAATGGAGCATACCATAAAATTGGACTATCTTCATTGTACCAGGGGAATATTCCATTTTCATAAGCTAGCATTAATCTGTCAATAGACAAGTCACCGCCAACTGCTAAAAGGCCATCCTCATCAGCAAGGGATGGATGTGGAAAAACCAATTCCTTTTCGTCCAATAAATAAATCATAGGAACCTATTGAAACTTATTCAGGCTGCCTAGGTTCCTTACTGATTTCTTCAAATATCTTATCCATATGCTCAACATATTCATTGGTATCATCAAGGAAGAATTCCAATTGAGGTACAATACGAGCTTGATTTTTAATACGGGTTCCTAATTTATAGCGGATTTCATTTGTCTTTGATTTAATATGATCTAAATCCGCTTTAGCAGTTTTAGTATTAAGGAAGCTTAAATAAACCCTTGCAATTGCTAAATCAGGTGTTACTCGAACTTTGGTAACGGTAATAAAAGCACCAGGAGCCCAAGAGTTTCCTTCACGCTGAAACATTTCCGCAAGGTCTTGTTGTATTACTCCAGCAAATCGTTGTTGTCTTTTACTTTCTGTT
>JBEBTR010000193.1:0-5490 GCA_040393725.1 Sphingobacterium endophyticum
TGCTTCTCGTAAAGATATCCAAACTGAAGTTAAAAAAGCTACAGTTTACCGTGACAACCTTAAATAAGGTTTGATCCTATCAATACAAAAAAGCTCGTCATTTCTGACGAGCTTTTTTATTTGAAGAATTTTCTCTTATATCAATTGCTTTCTATACTCCGAGGGGCTAATACCTGTAGTTTTTTTAAATTGATTACTTAAATGCGCAATACTGCTATACTGCAACTGTGAAGCAATCTCTGCCAATGTTGCATCATAGCCTAACAATTCCTTTACCTTTTCAACTTTTAATTTGATAAGGTATTTTTCAATACTCTCACCCTGCAGCTCAGAGAAAAGATTACTCAAGTAAGAATATTCCAAATTGAATCTTTCGGAAAGAAAGCTAGATGTTTTCCAGGCATTTTCTGAATCAGAATTCACAATCTCCAACAAAGCAATTTTAATTTCCTCTGCTAATTTTTGCTTGCGATCCTTTAAAATTTCAAAGCCAATCTGACTCAATTCCTTATCAAAATTCAAAACCTCATCCTCGGTCAATGACCTTTTAACATGCACATTACCTATACTAACCTCATGATACGGGATAGACATGCGGTCTAAAATCTGCTCTACTGCCATCACGCAGCGAGGACATACCATATTCTTGATGTTAATTTGCATATGATAAAGTTAAGGAATATTTGGCAGACCAAAATTGATCTATGTCAGGATAAAATCCCATTTTAATGTTCTTGAGACAGCTCCATCAATGCTGAAGGAATATATTCGATGACATCAGTAGCGATTAGGCTTGCCTCCCCTACCCAACCTTTAGCATAGTCTCCTGCTAAACCATGTACATACACTCCAAATACCGCCGCATCCAAAGATTCATAGCCTTGAGCCAATAAACTTCCAATAATTCCTGTCAAAACATCCCCCGTCCCTCCTGTAGCCATTCCAGGATTTCCCGTCGAATTAAAATAGATATCCCCGGTGGGATTAACAATGGCTGTATTTGCTCCCTTAATAACCATTACGATATTGTTTTCCCTGGCAAAGGTTTTTGATTTCTCAAGTTTATCAAGGTCATTTTCCCATTCTCCAATCAGTCGCTTCAACTCTTTGGGATGTGGTGTCAGAACACTATTTTTTGGAAGGAATTTAAGCATGTTTTCATTCTCAGAAAGGATATTGAGTGCATCAGCATCCAGAACAACTTTACTTTCCTCATTTAAACCTTGCAACCATAATCCAAAACCACGAATAGTTTCCTCTGATTTTCCCATTCCAATTCCCACTGCATACGAAGAATATATAGGTTCAATATTAAAATCCATCAAATGCTCCTCAGCAGAATCGAGAGTAACCATGGCTTCTGCTAATCCAATCTGCAATATCTGATACCCACATTTAGGAATATATGCGGTAACCAATCCACATCCCGTTCGAAGGGCAGATCTTGAAGCCAAAAGCACTGCGCCAATTTTTCCTAAACTTCCCCCTATCAAAGCAACATGCCCATAGGTTCCTTTATGCGAAAACCTTGACCGATGGCGAATTAAGACATCTAAAAGCTCAGAATCAATAAAATTATATTGGGAATTTTGCTCAGCCATAGCCCGTGGGTCTAGGCCAATATCTAAAATGCTGAATTCATTTACATACCTTGCGTTATCAGGCAACAATAAAGACAATTTTGGAACTTGAAAAGTATATACTTTGCAGGCTTTAACAATTGGATCACTTTCCAATCCTACCCCATCCAATAATAAACCTGACGGCATATCCACCGAAAGAACCTTCCCGTTGAAAGCATTGATTTGCGAAATCACCACTTGCCATTCCGATCCTAATGTTGCAGATAATCCATAGCCAAATAAGCAATCAACCAAAAACCCTTCTGTTGGTAAATCCAAATTATCACCAAGACCGAAGAAGGTTATTTCATCCAATTTCTCTTGATTTAAAAGGTTGTCATCCGAATAACTTTCCGATTTCAACAACCTAACCTCAACATCATATCCAGATTCCTGTAACTGTCTCGCTATGGCCAAGCCATCACCACCATTATTTCCCTTACCACAAACGACAACTATGGGAAGCTCTTTGATCGAATCTATATAATCTTCCAATATAGAAGCTGTAACAATACTGGATGCACGCTCCATTAATTCCCAAGAACTAATGCCTTCAATTCGCATAGTTTCTTGATCCACCGATTTTAATTGAGCTGAACTTAGAATTTTCATAACGGAATATAAAAAGTAAAGCTCCTAATTAGGAGCTCTACAAAGATATAACAACAGATTAATTTAAATGTTTGTGGAAAAAGCCCATCATAGCCTTATAGAATTCTATCTGATTTTCTTCCTTCGCAAATCCATGTCCTTCATCGTATTTTACCATGTAAGGTACATCAACACCTTTTTCACGTAAGGCTTTCACTATCTGATCTGCTTCTGCAATTTTAACTCTTGGATCGTTCGCCCCTTGAACAACAAATAATGGAGCTTTAATTTTATCTACATGAAATAGTGGCGAAGCTTCTTTTGCTATTGCTGCCTCTTCTTCATTGTTAGGATCATACCAAATCTGGTAAAGCATCTCGCGGTATGGTTTCCAGTATTCAGGAATGGAATTTAAAAGTGTGAAAATATTCGAAACGCCAACATAATCGACCCCTGCTTTATAAAGATCCGGAGTTTTTGTCAAACCTCTCAATACCGCATAACCTCCATGAGAACCTCCATAAATAGCTACATTATCTTTATCAGCCCATCCTTTTTCGATGACATATTGAATACCATCCTCAACATCATCCATCGCTTTCCTTCCGATCTGCTTAAATCCAGACTTCAAAAACTCTTTACCATAACCACCAGAAACTCTGAAGTTAACCTGCAAAGTTGCGAAACCATGTGCAGCAAACAATTGAGTCTCCGGATTAAATCCCCAACTGTCACGAACGCCCTGAGGTCCTCCATGTGGATTGACGATCAAAGGCACCTTTTTACCTTCCAAAGATGCTTTTGGTAAAGTGATGTATCCGTGTAATGTCAAACCATCTCGAGACTTAAAGGTAATCGGTCGCATTTCTGCCATATCCGACTCCTTCAACTGTGGCATCAAATCATATAAAAGTGTAACTTTTTTAGTCTTTGCATCCAAATGATAATATCTTCCATACAATTTATCGCTTTGAACCATCACAAGATATTGGTCTTCGTTATCAGTCTTTCCAACAATTGAATATTCATAATTAGGAAATTCTTTCTTGAAAAGGTTATATATTTCCTTGAATGTTGAACTTTTTGGTTCAATTTCTACCTTCTCCCCTTCGTATCCAACATAATCAATTTCCCAATTACGCTTTCTTGAAATACCCAAAATAGTCGCATCGTAATCTGGGTTAGAATATATTTCCTTGATTAATTTTTTCTTTCCCAAATCATATAACACGATCCGGGCTTTATCTGAATCCAGATTTGTTAAAATATAGGCTTCATCAGGATTTTTTGAGGCATAATTAAAAGATAATATGGAAAAAGTATCATACCAATTTGCTGTTCCGAAGAGTTCAAAATCTGTCTTGCCTTGTGGTTTATAATAATACTGCGTATTAATTCCATTAAACATTTTTGAATATCCTCTCAGGTTTCCATCTTTATCAAAATCATAGTCGACAATAGCATTTTCTGGATCTGTATTCGTAAATAGCTTTTCCATCACGCCTGTCTGAACATTAACCTTGTAAGGCTCAAAGACCTGTTTATTATCCTTATTTAGTTGAATAATAATATAATCTTTCTGCTCCTTTAACATATTTAATATGCCTGCTTGAACATCATCAAAGGGTGTCAAATCAATATTATTGCTTCCATCAATATTTACAGCATATAGATGATAATTTTCATTTCCGCCCTGATCCATGATATACACTAAACGATCATCATTTACCCAGCCCATACCACGAATTAATTCATCCTTCTCCTCAATAGCACGAACAACTTTACCAGTAGCAACTTCCTTCACCATGACATGTCGTTTGTTCTTTTCATCCTTCTCCCTATAGGAGATGTACTTACCGTTTGGAGATAGCGCAAATCCAGAAGACTTTGGCTTGGCAAAATAATCCTCAACCTTATATTGGTAGTTACCATTTTTCAATTCAATTAACTTGGTTAGGTCAGACTCCGAAGACACCAATGTTGGATCCCCAGGTTTAGTGATCTTTGTTTTAGCCAAAATCAATGGAAATTCCATACCTGCTTGTTTGAACTTACCTTCGATTTTCTCTCCCTTCAATTCTCCTTCATAGGCAAGACCGGCTTGGTCCATTGCTAAGTTTAAAATATTGTTTTCAAATTTTACGGATGACATCGGCAAACCTGACGCTCCCTGAACAGGGATGTCTAATGTCGCCGTTAAATTACCATCTTTTTCACTGATGTGGAATATCATCTCCATCTTCGTCCCTTGAACCTCAAGTTCTCCTTTCCAGTCACCCGAAACCTGGGCTTTTGTGGTTATTACACCCACAAGTACAAATAGCATAGTTAATAGTTTTTTCATTATCTCGGTTTAACTAATTAGTAGCTAAACTTAAGAAATTGTTACAATTTTATTTTAAAAAAATTATTCTTTTCGCAATGCCTCCAAAGGTGATCGGTTGATAACAGCCAAGCTATTAATTAATCCAATGATAATGGTAAGGCCAACAATCAGAAACATGAGCAATAATATCATTCCAATTGATGGAATAAATGCACTTTCGAATACAAAAATGGCTAAGAGATAACTTGAAATTAATGAAATAACAATCCCTGTTAAGGCAGAAAGCAATCCTAAGAATAAATACTCGCTGATCGTAATCAGATAAATCTGTCTACGACTGGCTCCCAAGGTCCTAAGCAGCACATTTTCTCGAATTCGCTGAAACTTACTGATTCTTACGGATGAGATTAGGACTATTATTCCTGTTAATATACTGAATGCGCCCATAAATTGAATGATAAACCCAATCTTATCCAAGATCTCCTGCAAAACTTTCAATACCGCATTCATATCAATAACAGATACATTGGGAAAGCTATTCACAATTTTCTGTTGAAACTTGCTAGATTCAATCTCTGTGGGAACTTTCGTCATCATCAAATAGAATTGAGGTGCCTGATCAATCGTTCCTGATGCAAATACTACCCTAAAATTAGACTGAAATCTGTTCCAGTCCACTTGCCTAATACTGCTAACCTTTGCAGGAACAATCAAGCCTTGTACATTGAACTCCAATTTATCCCCAACCTTAACTTTAATATTTTCAGCATATCCTTTATCCAAAGAAACTGATGCTGTATCATTCTTTCCAACTTTTCCAACCCATTTTCCGGAGGTCAGACTTTCTGATGAAGTCAATGAATCCCGATAAGTTGCACGAATTTCCCCTCGGAATGCACGCGAAGATACTTCGCTGCTTGTATCCGACACGACATCTTTCAAAGTTGTTCC
>JBEBTR010000194.1:0-5465 GCA_040393725.1 Sphingobacterium endophyticum
TTGGAGATTGAGTTTTATCCCTGTTTTGGTCATGTTTTGGTCGTGTTTTAGTCGTGTCTCATCCACAGCTTGTCCAAAAGTTATCCGGAGCTCGTCCGCTCACAAGCGGACGAGCTGTGGACAATGTCCAACCAAGCTGTGGACCATTCACGACCAAAACACGACTAAAACCAAACTTAAACCAATATGAATTCACCTAAGCCAACCCCACTTGACGACCAAAAGAATTATTTTATTTAATGCGTTGATTTCTAATGATTTTATTTTGGTCTTGACTAATTTCTTAGTAGATTTATTCATGCCCATAGCTTTTAAACATCTTTGGCAATTTTATAAGCCTATATTTTTCATCAACCTTGTGCTTTCCATTGCTCTGGGAGTTAAATATATAGAAGCCTATCCAATCGTGTTTATGACAGTGGGATATCTATGTTCTGCTGGAATTGTTCGATTTTTTGAAGGTAATACCAAATATCTTTTTTTCAACTTAGGCCTAACTCGGAAGGATTTGTTGCTATACACTTTCCTGACGAATTTCCTTATTTCATTAGTCTTTATTTTAGCATTTTATTATGGATTTAATCGATAGGGAATTATTTGTGGATTCAGTCCAATTCAGCTATACATCTGATCAGCAGTTGTTGACCGGGGGATATTTAGTCTTAAAAGTAGGGGATATCATAGGATTATTGGGAAGAAATGGTACCGGTAAAACTACGCTGATGAAAATTATTTTTGGTGCCCAAAAGGCTCAAAATGCTTATATCCGAGTCAATGGTAAAAAGGTGCGAACAGCTTTCTCGACCAAAGAAGTCTGTTATTTACCACAGGATTCATTTCTACCCACTTCTTTTACCGTTAAGAAATCAATTGCTTTTATGTTGACAGACCCTTTGAGCATTGAACGAATTGAAAGTGATGAGATTATTCAACCAATCCTTGATAATAAGATTGCAGTTATCTCCGGTGGTGAATTGAGATATCTGGAAATTTTATTGCTCATTGAACAACCTGCAACGTTTATTCTATTGGATGAACCCTTTTCAGGTATATCACCAATATTAAAAGAAAAAGTTCAATCTGCGATTTTAAATAAGTCAAAAGACAAGGGCTTCCTGATTTCAGACCATGATTATGTGAATGTGTTGGATATATCCAGTCAAATTATGTTACTGGAAAATGGAGGTTGCAGAAAAATAAATAAGAAAGAAGAATTGGAACAATTCTATGTTCCGATTGGGACATTTGATAGGCAATGTGACGACGGGGACCCGGTCAATTCGAATGCCTAAATTCATAGCCGCAATACGTATAGGTAAGTTAAATTAGTATATTTGTTTACCCATAACCATAAAGTATAAAATACATGTCTACAATATTGATAAAGCATGCACAGGTTGTTAATGAAGGAACAATTCAAGTGCAGGATCTTTTTATTAAAAATGGCCGAATTGAGAAAATAGCAGAACATATTGATACCTCCGCCGATCAAGTCATCGATGCAGAAGGGCTACATTTATTTCCAGGATTAATTGACGATCAGGTTCATTTTCGCGAACCTGGATTGACCCATAAGGCAAATATCTTTACGGAGAGTAGAGCCGCTGTGGCAGGTGGAACAACTTCATTTATGGAGATGCCAAATACGGTACCTAATACATTAACACAAAAGCTTTTACAAGATAAATATGATATTGCGCAGGATAGTTCTTTAGCGAACTATTCATTCTTTATGGGGGCTGCCAACGATAATCTGGAGGAAGTATTGAAAACCAATCCAAGGGATGTTTGCGGTATTAAAGTTTTTATGGGCTCTTCTACGGGAAACATGCTGGTTGATAATGAAAAAGCATTGGAAGCCATATTTAGCCAAGCTCCAACATTGATTGCCACACACTGTGAAGATGAAGCAACGATACAGGCCAATCTTGCTGAATATAAAGCGAAATATGCTGATGATATCACGATTGAGATGCATCCATTAATTCGTTCAGCTGAAGCTTGTTATCTATCATCTTCAAAGGCGGTGGAATTAGCAAAGAAAAACAATACCCGATTGCATATTTTGCATATTTCGACTGCAAAAGAAACTGGATTGTTCGAGAACGATATTCCTTTGGAAAAGAAAAGAATAACGGCCGAAGCCTGTATTCACCACCTTTGGTTTTCAGATGCGGATTATAAAACGAAGGGAAATTTTATTAAATGGAACCCTGCGGTAAAAACTGCAGATGATCGTGATGCCATCTTAAAAGCTGTTTTGGATGGTCATATTGATGTTATTGCGACAGATCATGCTCCGCATACCATTGAGGAAAAATCACAAGCATATTTGCAGGCCCCATCTGGGGGTCCTTTAGTTCAACATGCATTGCAAGCATTATTGGATATGGTCAAAGCAGGTAAGTTGACCTTGGAACAGCTGGTTCAGAAAACCGCACATAATACAGCGATATTATTTCAAATAGAACAGCGAGGATATATTCGTGAAGGCTATTGGGCAGATTTGGTATTGGTTGATCTAAATAAGCCTTATACGGTGACAAAGGAGAATATTCTATCCAAATGCGGATGGTCGCCATTTGAAAATCATACATTTACTTCTACAATCGAACACACTATTGTTTCGGGATTATTGGCTTATACCAACGGACAGATTCAAGAAGTGGGTTCAGGACATCGATTACTTTTTAACCGTTAACAATGGATAAACGTTCATTTATAAAATCATTGGGAATTGGCCTAGCTGCCGTTCCACTATTCGGAAAATCAGAAGCTCTGGCAGTTGCCAACTCGATTAAACCATTGCTAAAAGGCAATGTTTTGAAAGCTGGGGATACTATTGGCATTATAGCCCCTGCAAGTGCTGTAACAGGGGAAGATTCCATTACCTTGACTAAGGAAGTTTTGGAATATTTTGGTTTTAAAGTAAAAGAAGGGAAATATATCCGTGAGCGATATGGTAATCTAGCTGGAACGGATGATCAGCGTCTAGAAGATCTGCATGCGATGTTTGCGGATAAATCTGTTGCTGGGATTCTGTGTATTCGGGGAGGTGCAGGAGCCTCCAGGCTTTTACAACGTATCGACTATAACATGATTGCCAAAAACCCGAAAGCTCTCTTAGGTTATAGCGATATCACCGCATTGATTATGGCTTTCCAGGCGAAGATTGGAATGGTAACCTTTCATGGGCCTGTAGGAACCAGCACCTGGAGCAACTTTGTGGCAAAGACCTTTACGGATCAATTCATAGAGAATAAATTGGTTACTTACAGTAACCCGTTAAAAAAGGGCGATGATATCGTTCAATATAAAGATCGGATTACGACCATTAATCCGGGTGTTGCTGAAGGAAAACTATTAGGTGGGAATCTAACATTAATTTCAGGTTTATGTGGATCGGAATTTCTGCCGGATTTTAAGGATAGTATTTTATTCTTAGAGGAGATCAATGAATCGCCTGAGAAAGTTGACCGTATGTTCTGCCAACTGATGAATGCAGGTATATTGAAACAAATTAAAGGGTTTGTATTTGGAAAGTGTACCGATTGTTCACCATCTGGAGGTTACGGTTCATTGAATCTGGATCAGATCCTTAGAGACTTTATAAAACCATTGAATATTCCATCCTATTCTGGAGCAGTTATTGGTCATATCAACGATCAGTTTCTCCTGCCGGTAGGGGTAAGAGCTAAAATTGATGCCAACAAAGGTACAATAGAAATTTTAGAGAAAGCGTTAGTATAATATGAAGTTATTTGTCGTTTCCCTAGGTCTTTTGGCCGCCACAACATGCAGTAATCCATTTTCAGGATCTTCTAATTCCTCGAATTCAGGCTATCAACTGGATACAGCTCAAATGAACAAAATTCATTCGACGTATAAGGAATCAGCTTTGTTTTCCAGAAGATTTAAACATAAAGACGTTGATTCACTGATCCAATTGCGCCAAAAAAGCAATGTTTTCAAGATTACTCAGATTGGTAAATCTGTTGAAGGGCGTTCAATCAATGAATTGGAATATGGAAATGGCGATAAGAAGGTCATGTTATGGTCGCAGATGCATGGTGATGAACCTACGGCAACGATGGCTCTTTTCGACCTTTTCAATTTTCTGGAAGGGAAGGGTGATGGCTTTGACAGTGTCCGTACCTTATTGAAGGACAATCTGAATATTCATTTTATCCCCATGCTAAATCCAGATGGTGCTGAGCGATTTTTAAGGAGAAATGCTCAAAGTATTGATCTCAATAGGGATGCAAGGGCAAATCAAACGGTTGAAGGCGCACTGTTAAAATCTAGGGCAAAAGAGATTCAACCGAGATATGGGTTTAACCTACATGATCAAAATATCTATTACAATGTTCCTGGCACAAAAAACCCAGTTACCATATCCTTGTTGGCTCCAGCCTATAATACCGAGCGGGAAATCAATGAGGTAAGAGAAGGGGCAATGCAGATCATTGTTGGAATGAATAAGGTTTTGCAACAGTATATACCCGATGCAGTTGCGAAGTATGATGATACGTATACTCCCCGTGGATTTGGTGATAACTTTCAATCTTGGGGTGCGAGTACCGTCCTGATTGAATCTGGCGGTTTAAAAGGAGATCCTGAAAAACAGCAGATCAGGAAGTTGAATTTTATCATCATTTTAAACGCTTTAATGGAGATAGCTCAGGGAACCTATGAGAATTATGATGCCCAAGGTTATGAGGATATTCCATTCAATGCTAGCAATATGCATGATATCGTGATTCGAGGTCTAGAAATTGGCTCGGATTCCATACCATTAAAGACAGACATTGCGGTGCGAAGAGGGGAAAATACGGAAGGTAGAGATTTCTTTGTTCGTGGAAGGATCGAAGATATTGGTGATCTACCGGAGTCTTTTGGATATGACGAAGTAAATGGAGAAGGCTTAAAATTTATTCAAGGGAAGATTGCTGAAAAACCTGTTCCTACCCTTGAATCCATTACTCCTGAACTTGCTTTTGATCTTTTGAAAAAAGGATATATGGGTGTTCAGGTTGAGACATTAAAACCAGAACAGGCAAATCAATTGCATAATCTTCCTATTCAGATATTTGCTGGACAAGCATTTGCCACAACTCCTTTTATAGATTTAGGTGGAACAGCAAATTTCTATGTTGCTGATAAAGACGGAAAATTAAAGTATGCAATCCTCAATGGTTATTTAATTGACCTGTCCAAGCCTTTAAGTGAAGTAGGATTGTTGAAGAATAGGGTGATGTAGACGTTAGACAGTAGACATAAGAGTAGTTAGTATTTAGTAGTTAGTAGTTAGACTAAAGACATGAGAGATAGAGAGGAGGTGAACGGTCTTGTGTCTAATTTCTTTTATCTTAAAAAATAGTTTCCATGTCTTACGACATGGAATGACACGCAAATTGTGGGGGATGAGGGCGATTTTTGGGGGAGTTTTTTTGCGGCGAGCCGCA
>JBEBTR010000195.1:0-5446 GCA_040393725.1 Sphingobacterium endophyticum
TTCCGCATAAAATTTATGGAACAATGGAATAGTTTCAATTCCTTTTAGATAATTTTCTACTCCATATTTTTCGTTAGGTGAGTGTAGATTATCTGAATCAAGTCCAAAACCTAATAGAACCGTCTTGATACCTAATTCTTTCTCAAAAAGTGCAACGATTGGAATGGATCCACCGCCTCTTGTTGGAATAGGTTTTTTATTGAATGTCTCTTCAAGCGCTTTTTCTGCAGCTTTATAGGCAATACTGTCTGTTGGTGTTACAACGGGCTCTCCTCCATGGTGTGGTTTAACCTCAACTTTAACAGATTTTGGCGCAATTTTTTCAAAGTGATCTTTGAATAATTTTGTGATTCGCTCAGAATTTTGATTCGGAACTAAACGCATTGAAATCTTAGCGAATGCTTTTGACGGTAATACAGTTTTTGCTCCTTCTCCAATATAGCCGCCCCAAATACCGTTCACCTCTAATGTTGGACGAATACCAGTACGTTCAATAGTTGTGAAGTCTTTTTCACCCCAAAGCTCCTCTACACCTAAATCCTTTTCGTATTCTTGAATATCGAATGGCGCCTCATTTAAAGCTTTTCTTTCAGCTTCGGTAAGTTCCACTACATCGTCGTAAAATCCTGGAATTGCGATATGGTTGTTTTCGTCATGCAATGAAGCAATCATTTTCGAAAGGATAGTAGCCGGATTTGCAACGGCACCTCCATAAACTCCCGAGTGTAAGTCACGGTTAGGGCCTGTAACTTCTACTTCAACGTATGATAAACCTCGAAGGCCGGTTTCTAAAGATGGATTTTCTAGACTGATCATTGATGTGTCTGAAATAACGATTACATCAGCTTTCAATCGTTCTTTATTTGCATTCACAAATATCCCTAAGTTCGCAGATCCAACTTCTTCTTCACCTTCGATCATGAATTTTACATTACATGCCAATTCATTTTCTTTCATCATATATTCAAATGCCTTCACATGCATATAGAATTGACCTTTATCATCGGCTGATCCTCGTGCATAAATCTTGCCGTCACGGATAGTCGGTTCAAATGGAGGAGTTTCCCATAATTCGATAGGGTCTGCTGGCTGAACATCATAATGACCATAAACTAATACGGTCGGTAAGCTTGAATCAATGATTTTTTCGCCATATACAATTGGATATCCAGCAGTAGGACAAATTTCAACATTGTCAGCACCAGCATCTTTCAATTTTTGAGCTACAAATTGTGCAGTATTTAGCACGCCTTCCTTGTACTGTGGGTCAGCACTTACTGACGGAAAGCGCAATAATTCAAATAATTCTTCTAAGAAGCGGTCCTTGTTTGCTTCTACATAGTCTTTGATTTTTTGCATTTCAAAAGGGTTTTTACAAAGGTAATGAAATAAATTTTACAAGGGCTGTAACTTTTTTTATCATTCTACGACAAATGATTTAGAGAATTTGATAGATAAATTGTGCCAACAATCTCGATTTGTGTTAAATGATTGTTAAATACTTTTTATTCCCTCAATAATTCTCACAATAGTGATAATTTAGCGATGCCTTTTAGATTGTAACTTTAACTTTTTTATGAAACTACTAACCAAAGTAATTTTAAGCCTGGTATTAGGTTTATCATCTCTGACGACTTTTGCCCAAACTAAATTAACGGGTACGGTCGTAGATGAGGCGGATAAGGCCAAACTCAGCAACGCAACAGTCATGCTTCTTCAAGCTAAAGACTCCATTCTCGTCAATTTTACGAGAGCAAATCAAGATGGAAAATTCTCCCTCAACAATCCCGATACTTCTGATTATTTATTGATCATCAGTTATCCAAAATTTGGTGATTATTTTCAAGAAATCGCCAAAGGAGCTGGTGATAAAAATCTGGGTGAAATTTCATTACAGAGTTCTGCAAATCTAATTGAGGAAATTTTAATAACCGGTAAAATTCCTGTCGTTATAAAAGGGGATACCGTAGAATATGATGCTTCTAGTTTTGTGACCGAAAAGAATGCAAAGGTTGAGGATTTACTTAAAGTTCTTCCTGGAATTTCTGTAGATGCTAGCGGTAAAATTACTGCCCAAGGAAAGACCGTAGAGAAAGTATTGGTTGATGGTGAGGAGTTCTTTGGTGATGATCCTACTTTGGTTACCCGAAATATTCGTTCGGACATGGTCGATAAGGTTCAGGTATTCGAGAAAAAATCTGAGGAAGCTGAACGCACCGGGGTAGATGATGGTCAACGTATTCAAACAATTAATGTTAAGCTTAAGGAAGATGCTAAAAATGGAATGTTCGGTAAGCTCGAAGGCGGTGGCGGTATGGACGATAATTCTGGATATTACCTTGGTAAAGTAGCCTTGAATAAATTTAATGGTTCCAGAAAAATATCAGCCTTTGGAATTACCTCAAATGATGGAACAACTGATTTAGGTTGGCAAGAAGCTGAAAAATTCGGTATTGCCAATGATAATGTAACCATGTTGGATGATGGCGGTATCATGATTACCGGTGGGGGTAGCTTCCTTAGCAATACGAATAGAGGTCAACCTAGAGCAATCACTGCAGGGGTGTCTTTTATGGATGCTTGGAAGGAAAAAAAACATAAGCTAAACCTAAATTACAAATACGGTCAAGCAGAAAATGAGATTAATACCAATACAATTACACAAACTCCATTAACTGACGGAATTTCTAATTCTGAATTTGATAATAGTGATGTTTCTAAAAGTACTGGACATCGTTTTAATACGAAATATGATTTCGCAATCGACTCTTTAACAACATTGACTTTAAGGGTGGCAGCTTCCAAAATGAATGGAGAAAACGACACCTATAGAAAAGGAAATAGTTTTAAAAATGGTGAATTAGTTACTGAAGATGAGCGTAGCCAGAAAATTAATTCATCAAATGAGAATTTCAATTACGATGCTAACTTTACTAGGAAATTTGCAAAAGAAGGTCGTTCAATCAATTTGAAATTTACTGGTAATAATGGCAAGACTCAGGGCGATATGTTATTGAATTCAACATTGAATAATGTGGTTGCGGGAACAGAAAATGTAATTGATCAGTTTAAGGATAATTCAAATAATTCAAATTCAATTATGGCGGCAGCAACATATACGGAACCTATTTCTAAAAAGGTAAATATGGCTGTTGGCTATGAATATACCAATTCAAAAGCGCACTCCATTAACAGTGCCTTCAATAAGGATGCCGCTGGTAATTATACCGAGTTTGACTCTGAGTTCAGTAATGACTTTAATTTTAATACTGTTCGTAATGCAGCTAATCTTTCTGTTAATTATAAAGCTGAAAAATTAGAGTTCAACTTGACAAATAATATTCGTCATGATGATATGTACCAAAGGAATAATCTTGCAGATAATTCTATGAGTAGAGATTATTTAACTTATAATCCAAGAGCTCGTTTGAGATATAATATCAGCAAGGCAAAATCATTGAACCTTTCTTACAACAGATCAAATCAGTTACCTTCATTATTCCAGATTCAACCTTTAAAACAAAATGAGGATCAAATGAATCAATATTTTGGTAATGAAAACCTTAAACCATCTGTTTCTAATAATTATAACTTGAATTATTATTGGTATGATATGATGAAAGGCAAAGGATTGTATTCTGGCTTAGGATTTACTCAAACCTTAGGTGCGATTCAAACTGACGTTATTGTCTATGAAAACTTGAAACGTGAGTTATATTATGTGAATACGGATAAGGCAATGACCAACGGATATTTATATGGTGGTTATAATTTTAATCTGATTAAGAAACATCAAATTAAAATGAATGTTGGATTAAATGGTAGCTTAAATAACTATTACAATATGATTAAGGATCTTTCTGATCCAGCTAATCCTAGAGAATTTGAAGAAAACAAAAATGTGAGCTATAACTTCAGTGGTGATATTGGATTCCAAAAAAGTACGACCAAAGGATTTGACTTCTATGTAACATTCAGTCCTGGATATAGAGTTTTAAATACGACATTAAACCCAGAATTAAATTCAGAAGGTTTTACTTTTGATACTTATGGTAGATTTACTTACTTCTTACCTAAGAAATTCCAAATCACTGGTGATTTGAACTATGAGTATGAAGCTCCAACTAAGGCGCTTCCAAATTCATTTAGCAGATTGAAGTTCTCGCCAGGAATTCAAAAGAAATTCTTAAAGAATGAGAGTTTAATTGCCAATTTCTATGTAAACGATGTTTTCAACCAGAACGTTGGATTTAGCAGAAGTCAAAGTGGACAAGGAATCACGCAACAACGCTTTAATAATATCGCTAGATATTACATGTTGAAATTAACTTGGGAATTCACATCAATGAAAGGAGCAGAGTAATTATGAAAATGAAAAATATTATATCAAGTATATTATTAGCGATTCTAAGTATTGGATTTGCTAATGCACAGCACGCATTTTTTCCTGAGCAAGGTTCTATTACCTATGATAAAACAGTTCACGTAAAAAACCTGATGCGTAGACATATTCAAACCCTAAAGGACGGGGATTTCTCGAAAAAGTATTTTGAGGAGATGATGACGAAGGCACCTGAGACTGCCGTCTTAACTAAAAAGGTATCCTTTAGCGGTGATGAATTAAGTGTTGAACCGGTTGAAAAAGACCAGCCTCAGATGATTGCCAATTTATTGAGAATGGGATTGTTGGATTATGGTACCAAGATTTACCAGAACCTTGCTAAAAATGAATCATTGATGACCATGGAAATGGGAGGCTCTCAAATCAATATTAAAGACTCTTTGACGAACGTAAAATGGAAAATCACCAATGAGTATAGAAACATTGCAGGATACGATTGTAGAAGAGCTAATGGCGTTACATTGGACTCTGTGTATGTGGTAGCATTCTATACCGATCAAATTCCAACCGCTGGTGCTCCTAGTACTGTGCATGGATTGCCGGGGATGATCTTAGGATTAGTGGTTCCTGAACAGCATTTCAACATATATGCAACAAAAGTTGAAATGACCGCCACCACAGTTAATTCGAACTTATTTAAAAAGAAGTCTGATATCTATACAAGACAACAGACAAAAGATCGAATGAAGGAAATTTTTGGAAGATGGATGACAGATAAGCAGTTCAACCTGATAACGGCCGCCATGTTCCTATAAAATATTTAAGATTTTATTTATTAAGCAATTCAAAATTAGTGATGATGCAAGGAGCTGGAGTTATCTAGCTCCTTTGCTTTTTAATGCATTTTTCATTCTATGAAAAATTGTAGCAAAAAAAAATCCCGATCATAATTGATCGGGATTTTATGCTTTAATTCTTCGAATTATTTCTTTGAATCGTTTTTCTTAGAAGTAACTTCGTTACGAATTTCTTGAGCTAAAGTTTTGATTTCTTGTAACCCTTTACGAACGCGTGTTCCTGCAGCAGAGTTTCCGTTATTGAAGA
>JBEBTR010000196.1:0-5325 GCA_040393725.1 Sphingobacterium endophyticum
TATTATCATATACCGCATATTACGGGTGTCAACATCAATCTTGAAAATTTTATTACAAACTTTTCTAAGTTGGCAGATAATTTTGCAGGCATAAAATTTACTTCATCTGCCATTCACGAATATCAAGATGGAATTCAAATTTGTGGAGAAGATTTCGATATGCTCTTTGGGTTTGATGAGTTATTGCTACCAGCATTATCAGTTGGTGCAAAAGGAGCTATCGGAAGCACCTATAATTATGCTGCGCCCATTTACTTAAAAGTCATAGACCTGTTTTCATCCGGTCAGATTGAATCTGCACAACAACTGCAATATGAAGCAGTGAAAATGATTAAGTTAATTGTTAAATATGGGCCAATCCCTGCCCAGAGGGCCATTATGCAAATGCTAGGATTTGAAATGGGATCCTCAAGGTTACCATTGCAAACATTGGCAAACGAACAATATCATGAATTGAAAAGGGATTTAGATGGTATTGGTTTCTTTAAAACATTGGAATTATGCAGAAATTCTGGAAAATCCTAGTCACTATATCAATTATGATGATTTGTTTAACATCCAATGGCCAGGAAAAGCATTTGAAATTATTAGATACTATTCCTGATAAATTAGGGTTTGCCGGATCGTTTGGCGGGAAATTAGGTAAAGGAATTGTCAGCGCAGGAGGCGCACAATTCAAAGATGGTGTCCCACCTTGGGATTCGGGTTTAAAAATTTGGACAGATAAGCTGTTTTACCTTGAAAATGAAAAATCTTCATGGGTGGAATTAGGTAAGCTTCCATATAAAGTTGGATATGGAGCTTCTGCTAGCTTTAATGGTAAATTCTATATTGCTGGAGGGAGCAATCATAAGGAGCACTTTAACAAAGTATTTGAGATTTCACTTGATAATCAGCAAATTAATTTTGTAGAATTACCAAAGTTGCCAATTTCCATAGCAAACTGTTCCTTTTCACAATACGGTAGTTATTGGTTTGTGTTAGGTGGACAAGAAAATGTTGATTCTAAGACTGCTTTAAATAGAGTTTTTAAACTTGATCTTCAAGATGTTAAGTCAGGTTGGGTTGAGTTGCCTCCATTACCAGACAATGGAAGGATACTTTCTGCTTCTGCTGTAAATGAATTAGGATTATTTGTTTTTTCTGGAGCTTCATTAGATAATGGGAAAAGAAAATATTTAAAAGATGGTTTCAAGTTCAATGGGGAAAAGTGGGTTGAGATTAAAGGTTGCCCAGAAGCTATTACTGCTGTCTCCAATCCTGGAGTTGAACTTCAAAAAAATCAATTTACATTTCTTTCTGGAGATAATGGAGAATTAGTTGATTCAGATTTAAGAGAAAATCATCCTGGATTTTCAAGAAAAGTATTTACCTATAAAGCTGAAAAAAATACTTGGGAAATCACTTATAAAATACCTTCTCAAATAAAAACAGAAAGAGGAGAACTAAAAAAGATAATTGCACCGGTAACTGCGACAGCTATTCATTGGAATAATAGTGTTGTTATTATTGGAGGAGAAGCTAAGCCGGCCGTTAGAACTAATCAGGTGCTAAAGTTTAAGTAATAAATCAAAATAAATTATGAAAAACCAATTGAACAAATCATATTATCCGTGGTTGGTGGTGGCCTTATTGTGGGTAGTTGCTTTCTTAAATTACTTTGATAGGTTATTGATAACCTCAATGCGAGATCCAATAGTTGCAGATTTTCACATTAACGATGCTCAATTTGGTTTATTAACGTCTGTATTTCTTTGGTCTTACGGTTTGGTTAGTCCATTTGGAGGCTATTTGGCAGATAAGTATTCTCGAAGGATGGTCATAATTTTTTCCGTTGGAGTCTGGTCAGCTGTTACTCTTTGGACTGGATACACACAATCATTTTCAGAAATGCTCTTTACCCGTGTACTTATGGGGATTAGTGAGGCGTGTTATATTCCTGCTGCTTTAGCCTTAATTACTGATTACCATTCAGGTAGAACACGATCTCTTGCAACTGGCCTTCATATGTGCGGATTATATACAGGTTTAGCATTAGGAGGTCTAGGGGGGTATATTGCTGAATTATGGGGCTGGAGATATGGGTTCCATGTCTTTGGCGCATTTGGGGTTCTCTATTCATTCCTGCTACTGTTTTTATTGAAGGATAAAAAGAAAGAAGAAAGACTTGACCTACAAGAGGATATCAAAGATTCTTTTAGTTTGAAAGAAGCTTTGGTATCACTATTTAAAATACCCTCATATTATATTATTTTAATTTTCTTTTCGGTCTTAGGGATGGCAAATTGGTTAATTAATGGCTGGTTACCTACCTTTATTAAGGAACAATTTCATCTTGGTTTAGGGAGTGCAGGAATTTCTGCAACGGGATATATGCAAGTTGGGTCATTCATTGGAGTGATTATTGGAGGAATCCTAGCAGATAAGTGGGTACAAAAGAATCCAAAGGGCAGGATGAATGTTATTTTACTTGGCTTTTGTATTGGAACCCCATTTTTGTTCTTGTTATCTTCAACCACCGTTTTTGGTTTAGCAATTTGTGGAATGATTATTTTTGGTTTAGCAAGAGGTTTCAATGACGCCAATCTGATGCCTTTGCTGCGTCAAGTAATCAATCCTAAATACATTGCAACAGGATATGGATTTCTAAACTTCCTTAGTACAATTGTTGGGGGAATAATGGTCTATGTAGGTGGTGCATTAAAGGATGCAAATGTAAGTCTTGCAATCACTTTTCAAGTTGTTGCAGTTTTATTGCTTCTAGCTACCTTGTCTCTTAGGTTTATTAAAATTCAGAATAAAGATTAAGCAGCCCTTTTGATTATGAGGCTGAACTTATAAAGGTCATATAATAATTCATACTATGCACTAATGCTAGCAACAGTAAATTTCTATCCCCTAAACGATCAAAACTTTCTGTTGTTTCAATCGAATATTCATAGTTTAAGGTTTTCCATTTAAAATCTGATTCTGCCCTCATTAATTCTTGATTCTTATCGTCAATGAGGATAAACTTGTCACCTAAGAGACCTTTAAGTTTTAATAAGAAATGCTTTTCTTGTTGATCAAAATAAGTCTTAATAACGATTCCTTTCCATCCCATTTTAATTTCCAATAAGGTTATAGAACCATCTGTCAATTCTACTTTCGAATCCCAAAACCCTTTGGGTCTAAGCTGAAATTTACTGCCATCAGGCATCAGAATATCAGCCTCAAATGAATACCATTTTTTATAAACTAGATCTCCTACCTTAATGTTGTCGGACATCACATTAAATTTGTAAGAATCTGTTGAATTTGCCCTATAGTGTCCCATTCCTAGATTTAAATTATTTGTAATAATATGAAAATTAAGACTTAAATTCCCTGCCCTATTAAAATTCCTGCCACATATTTTCTGCATCAAAAGGAACCCGTTTGGGCTCAATTTCATCCCAAGATTTATATGGAAATTTTCTACTAATAGATATATAATAGGACCACCGACAAAAGCACAGAGGATTTATTTTATATAATCGAAAGATTTGTTGGTTTTCCTTGGATGGACGAGCCTCTTCAATAAAACGATTGATGGACCAATCATTGATAAATAAATCTTTGAAACCAAATGTGTCTTCTTTAGTATAGGAAGCATTTGAATTTGAATACCTAAATGGATTTTGACCATCAGCTACCAATAATATGTTTTTATTGATAATCGGTAAATTCGATATAATAATTAAAATCGTAATTATTATTAAGATGGTCTTCCATTTCATATAAATCAAAATGTATATTTTTCATTTAAATATATGCAAAAACTAATCTTAATCTTCAGGTATTTAATGAATTGAGAGGTTATTCTTTGAGCTTTATTAACCTTCTTTCTGTAATAAATATCAATATGATTGAATAAATCAAGAAAATCCCCATAGAAAGAGATTCAATTAGATCATAGTTTTTGAACTCCAAAATGCCAATCATTATGAATGGGAAAATAATCACTAGCGGAATTACCATTAACCATTTTTTAAAGTAAAATCTCTGTGAAAAATCCCAAGTCTTTTGATTTTTCATTGATCTAGGGGTTCTGTATCCAATAAAAAAATTAATATCCCTCTTTGGAAACAAATACATCAGAATGGGAATTGTTACAATGATTATATCGCAAATTAATATTCCAGAATAGTCCATTAGAAAAACCAAGTTCATATTTTAATTTAAGAATAGTAAAGTTAGAAACTAAATCATAAGACTTATTTTCACCAAAAAAACAGTTATAAATGAAAGAGCCAATCCCTAAATGTTTTTCTATATATTTATTGTCAATCAAAAGATAAATCCTTAAATACTTAAGGTCCCTCAGATAGGGAAAATTTATAACGATCAGGATTTATGAAGACCAAATTCTCCTATAAAACTTACCTAAGAATAGGCATTATCTTCTTCTTAATACTTGGAATTGGCCATCTATATGGAGAAATGCAAATGAGTAAAGATGGCTCAATAGAGGCTCATTTAGATAAGTTTGATTTTAAACTTTTTGGCTCTGCATTTAGTTTATATAAATTCCATCAGGGCTATAGTGTTATGATGGGGTTATTGATCATATTCATAGCTCTGCTGCTTCTTACATTAAAGGAAATAAATAAGCAAACATTGCTCATATTAACAATTGGAAGTACCCTTATTTGCGGATTGATGTGGTATTATTTTGCCCTACCGGGTCAAATTTTTTCTACTATAGCTGCGTTATCCTTTATATTAGCCTTTTGGAAATATAAGTAAAACGAACCTTATTCAATCAAAATACCCTCAAAACAAAAGCTAAACTGATCATTCTTTGAATTTCCTTTTAGAAGCAAATTCATTCGATTTAAAGTTTCTCAGCAATCCGAAAATATGAAAGATAAAATGAGCAGAAATGTTTCGTAGGTTTACGGTAAGTTCTTTGCTCTCCAATTCTGGAAGTGTGAAGTTACCTAAATCAAAAAACTATGGCAAAACCAAAAGAAACATTCAGTCCATCAAAGCGGATCGAGAGCTTTAAGCATGCTATCCATGGCCTACGGTCCCTTTTTCTTCAAGAACCAAATGCGCGGATACATTTGTTGGCCAGTATCGTTGTTTTACTTGCTTCATGGTATTTCGACATTGACAGAATGGAGTGGATAGCCGTACTAATGTGCATTGGAATGGTTATATCTGCCGAAATATTCAATACATCCATTGAGAACATCTGTGATCATATCTCACCGGAATATCACCAAAGGATCAAGATCATAAAAGACCTGGCAGCAGCAGCCGTCCTAGTGACTGCCCTCATTGCATTAATAGTCGCGGCCT
>JBEBTR010000197.1:0-5317 GCA_040393725.1 Sphingobacterium endophyticum
ATTATCCTATTAGGTCTATTCTCTATATTAGATGGTATTGTTCCATTCTCATTGGATATTGACCAACATTTCGTGGCTGCTATTCTAACGGTATTGGGTTATTCAGTGAACGACACGGTGGTTGTATTTGACCGTCTACGTGAATATTTGAAGAAACCTAATGCGCACCAACAAGAGCTTGGAACAACGATTAATAATGCGATTAACTCTACATTAAGCCGTACGGTAATTACTTCATTAACAGTAATCTTCGTATTAGCGGTATTGTTCGTATTTGGTGGTGAGGTTATTCGTGGTTTCTCATTCGCTATCTTAATTGGTATCGTTGTAGCAACTTATTCTTCCATCTTTTTGGCTGCTCCTGCTATCTTCGACTTAAGTCGTGGTAAACATTTGGCAGATACTTCAAAAGAAAAAGAAAGAAAAGCTAAAGTAGTTACTCCATAATATTTGGAATAATCATAAAACATGTAAGGCCCTGAAAAATCAGGGCCTTTTTTGTCAAAATACTGTTTATTCTAACCCTTTCACCGAACTTACTCTATATTTTTATTAGTTTTGAATCTTAATCAC
Organism: Sphingobacterium endophyticum; assembly: GCA_040393725.1. Lineage (GTDB taxonomy): Bacteria > Bacteroidota > Bacteroidia > Sphingobacteriales > Sphingobacteriaceae > Sphingobacterium > Sphingobacterium endophyticum_A. The sequence goes on from JBEBTR010000197.1 coordinate 574, forward strand.
AAGACATGAGAAATAAATTTATCCTATCCTCTCTTTGCCTTTCTTTAGGTGTTCTAGCTGTAGGATGTAATAATCAGAAAAATGCTGAAACTACAGAAACACATGATGATCATGCCGGACATGATCATAGTGCACATGACCACAGCGCTCACGAGCATTCAACTCAACAAACAAACCCTGCCCCTGCTGCTCCACAATCAACCAAGGCTGCTGCATTAAGTATTCCTGAGTTTACATTCTACAAAGTGAAATCAGGTATCAAATACACAAAAGCTGATATCCCTGCAGGCAAAAACACTGTTTTCGTGCTGTTCGATCCGGGATGTAGCCACTGTCAAAATGAAGCAGGTGGACTATCGAAAAACTACGACAAAATCAAGGACATTAATGTGGTATATGTCTCTATGAACGATCCAGCTTTAATGTCTCAGTTCTTTACAACTTTTGGAAAAGAATTAGACGGTAAGGAAAATGTACAGATGCTCTGGGACAGAAACCAAGAATTTATCCAGAAATTCCATATTCCTAACATGTTCCCTGCAAACTATGTGTACGGACCAGATGGTCAATTGAAAACCTATTGGGAAGGTGAGAAAAATATTAATGACGTAATTGCTGAATTTCACAAATAATGAAAGTTGCCATCAATGGTTTCGGCCGCATCGGTCGTCATACGTTAAGAAATTTATTGAACAGAAATCTTGATACGATCGAGGTCGTTGCTATCAATGACCTTGCCGATTCTAAAACCCTGGCTCATTTATTCAAATATGATTCTGTACATGGTCCTTTAAACCGAAAGGTAGATCATGATCAAGATCATCTTTACATTGATGGCAAATCAATATTAATAATAAACAAAAAGAATCCTGAAGACCTACCCTGGAAAGAATTGGAAATCGATGTTGTTGTGGAATCAACAGGTTTCTTTGTAAAAAAGGATCTCGCATCGAAACACTTGCTTGCCGGTGCCACGCAAGTAATTATCTCGGCACCTTCCCCTGATAAGGAAATTCCAACAGTCGTTTTGGGAATTAACGATCATGAATTTGATTGGAATACGCCGATATTCTCAAATGCTTCCTGTACGACAAACAATGTAGCACCATTGATTAAAATTTTGGATGAAAATTGGCAAATCGTTGACGGCTACATTACTACAGTTCATTCCATGACCGGCGATCAGAACCTTCATGATGCTCCACACCGAGACCTTCGAAGATCTAGAGCTGCCTCGGCTTCGATTATTCCAACCACTACTGGTGCCGCAAAAGCGATCACCAATGTTTTCAAGCATCTTGAAGGTAAACTTGGGGGTGCCGGAATCCGTGTTCCCGTATTGAATGGTTCTTTAACCGATTTTACTTGCAACCTCGCAAAAGAAACCACAGTAGAAGAAATCAACAAAAAGTTTAAAGAAGCTTCTGAAAACGAATTGAAGGATGTACTTTTCTATACTGAAGATCCTATTGTCTCTGTAGATATCATTAACAACCCCTATTCTTGTGTTTTTGATTCTGAATTAACCAGTATTGTTGGCGGATTGGTAAAAGTTGTCGGATGGTATGATAATGAGTTCGGATATTCCAACAGAATGGTCGATATTTTAACAATCCTTTCCAAACGATGATCAGATTTATCAAAGTTGAAGAGGCACTCCCCTTGCGAAGCGCTGTCCTGCAGAAAGGTAAGGATCTGAACCTTTGTGTCAATCCCGAGGATTTAAAGCCTGACAGCTTCCATTTAGGCCTTTTCGACGAGGATAATATCCTTCAATGTGTACTGACTATTCACAAAACAAACCATCCTAAATTGCCACATGAGGGATATAGGCTGCGTGGTATGGCTACACAACCTATTGCTAGAAGAAAAGGATATGCTCGCGAACTTCTAAACGCTGCTATTGAACATATTAAATCTCAAATTCATGGTGATTATTTATGGTGCATCGCTCGAGAGGCCGCATACCCATTTTATAAAAGTATGGGATTTGAATTTATGTCGGATGAATTCCAATACAAGGATGCAGGGAATCATAAAGAAATGTTTATTCCTTTCTATTAATCCTTATTTTACAATTCTCCCGCAACACCTAAGCCAAATAAAGCAAAATCATATTTTACGGGATCATTGGAATCCAGTTCCCTTAAATTACCGGTTAATTCTAGTGCTGTCTTCCAATTGACTTTATCCAACTGTATTAATCCAAACTTTCGAGCCACCCGTTCAACATGCACATCACATGGACAAATTAAATCTTTGGCTTTAATCTGATGCCAAAGGCCAAAATCAACGCCTCGATCGTCCTGCCTTACCATCCATCTTAGAAACATATTCAAACGTTTGCAAGTTGACTTCTGCAATGGCGAACTGACATGTTTTCGGGTTCTGTAGGGATAGTCAGGTAGGGAAAAGAAATAGGATTTAAAAGCATTTAACGACTCTTCAATGTTAAAAGGTTCAGATGTTCCCAATTGCAAAAACGCGTCTTCTAAACTTGCAAAATGGGTATAATGATACTTAAAGAAGCTTACAAAATATAAGAGATCGGTGTCATTGAACGTCCGATGCTTAAAACCTAATAGGTTCTTTAGATCCTGATCCTGATGATTTAGGATAAAATCGAATGGACTTCCATCCATACGTTCGATCAGCTCATTACATTTGTTAATGATCGTTTTTCGCTGTCCCCATGCTAAAATACTAGCGAAGAAACCCATGATTTCAATATCCTGCTTTAGGTCGAACTGATGCGGAATGCAGATCGGATCATTTGGAATAAAATCAGGTTGATTAAACTCTTCAACTTTACGGTCCAAAAACTCTTTTAGGGATAAATCCATTGCTGTAAAAATAGAAAATATAAGTTGCCTAAAATAAAAAAAGCAACTTACGTTGCTTTCCTATTATTGATTGATTTCTTTCCATATGAGATCTTTCAGTTGAGGAATATTTTTCCCCGTCACTGAGGATATAAATAAATGAGGTAATCCTTTTGGAACCTGTGCTGACATTTCCCTTTCCAATTCCTCGTCCAACATGTCCGACTTACTGATGGCCAAAATCTTTGGCTTGTCTAATAATTCGGGATTATATGCGGTTAATTCACCTAATAATATATTATATTCTTCTTCGATTGTCCGATCAGTATCTGCAGGAACTAAGAATAATAACACTGAATTTCGTTCGATATGACGTAAAAAACGATGCCCTAAGCCTTTTCCTTCCGAAGCCCCTTCAATGATTCCCGGAATGTCTGCCATAACAAATGATTTACCATCTCTATAGCTAACAATCCCCAAGTTAGGAACTATGGTCGTAAATGGGTAATCAGCAATTTCAGGTTTTGCAGCAGAAACGACCGAAAGCAAAGTTGATTTTCCAGCATTAGGGAATCCTACTAAACCTACATCCGCTAGAACCTTCAATTCCAACACGATCCATTCCTCTTTTCCGGGCAATCCTGGCTGTGCAAATCGAGGAGTTTGAACCGTCGAAGATTTAAAATGCCAGTTACCTAAACCGCCACGTCCACCAGGCGTTAGTATTTTTGTTTCACCGTCTTCGGTAATTTCAAATAGAACTTCTCCAGTTTCAGCATTCTTGGCAACAGTACCAAGAGGCACTTCCAAAATCTCGTCCCTTCCGTTTGCTCCTGACCGTAATGCACTGCCCCCTGCTTCTCCAGGATCGGCAATAATATGCTTTCTGAACTTCAGATGCAGCAAGGTCCAGTGTTGATGCGACCCTTTAAGGATAATATGTCCACCACGACCTCCATCACCACCATCAGGTCCGCCTTTAGCCGTGTGTTTATCACGGTGCAAATGGGCAGAACCAGCTCCCCCATGTCCCGAGCGGCAACATACCTTTACATAATCAACAAAATTTGACCCCTGAGCCATAAAATTCCCTATTCAGATTGTATTAATAATTATCGATTACCTGAGTAAGATCGTTGAAGATTGTTTCAATCTCACCGATTCCATTCACTTTACTAAGCTTACCTTGTTGTTCATAATAAGGCAATACATGAATGGTCTTACCAAAATATTCTTCGATACGTTTTTGCAATTTATCTGCAGCATCGTCAGCACGTCCAGAAATTTCCTGACGTTTAGCGATACGCTGCGTTAATTCATTCTCATCTACATCCAATGCAATAACGCCCGTGATGGAAGTATTGTTTGCCTCCAAAAACTTATCCAAAGCCTCTGCCTGTGCAACTGTACGTGGGAATCCATCAAAGATAAATCCTTTCGCATCAGGATTGTTTTTCAACTCCTCCTCTAACATAGAGATCGTAATTGAATCCGGAACCAAATTACCGTCAGCAATGATCTGACTCACCTCTTTACCAAGTGGAGTTTGATTCTTGATGTGTCCTCTAAACATATCTCCAGTTGAAATATGGTGAAGGGAATATTTATCGATTAATTTGGCCGATTGAGTCCCTTTACCTGCTCCTGGAGGCCCGAATAAAACTAGGTTTAGCATAATGTGATGTTTATTTTAGATGTAAAAAAAACAAAAGCCTAATCCCGTATAAGAATTAGGCTCTTTCCAAGTGCGCTCAAAGGGAGTCGAACCCCTAACCTTCTGATCCGTAGTCAGATGCTCTATCCAATTAAGCTATGAGCGCGGCAACCAATACTATACGACTGACGCCCTTTCTGTTTTGGTGATGCAAATATAAGGAAATAATAGTCCCAGCAAAAATTTTTTTCATTTTCTTAAACCAGTT
>JBEBTR010000198.1:0-5249 GCA_040393725.1 Sphingobacterium endophyticum
GGTTTTGGTTTTGCCGGAACTGCATTTTTTTGTTTTACTGGAGCTTCCTTAACCGTTGTTGTAGGTTTTTTTTGAGGTACAACTTTTGTAATCTCTTTGCTGCTAGTGCTGTCTGAAATAATTGTTGAATCACCCGATTCAAATAATTCCACTTCATCTAATGCTCCATAATCGACTTCTGTTGTGTCCTCCAATTGACCACCATTACGATCCAATTTTAAATCTAATGGCTTGTAATCCCGAACAAAAATAACCCGTGAATATAAGGTGTCCGCAGTCATATATGCAGTGTCAACTTTGCTTGCCTGCCGTGGCAAAATAGGTTTAGCTAAGCTATCTGCTTCATCAGCCCTCGTGCCTACTAAACTTTGATTTTCAATTCTTTCCTTTTCTAATTTCTCAGACTCTTTTCTTTCTTTTTCCTGCGCTCGATCTAATTTTCTTTGCTCTCTTTTCGATAATGCTTCGTTTGGAATGGAATCAGTTTGAAGGGTATCTTGGGAAGTATCATTGGAATCTGTCTGGACGACGTATTTGATTAATGGCTTGTTCGTCATTAGAATGGATTGCTCATTTTCAAGATATTTACCGTAACCTCCACTAGCATAAAATTTGTCTAATGTATCTACAAAAAGAACATTTCTAAACGCCTCGCCAATCCCTTTGTTGCGGTCATAAAACAAACTATCTCCCTTTAAAAACTTGCTGCTTTCAGTATATAGATTGTTCTTGTTGAACTTGGCTATCCCAAATTCTGTATTATATGTTCCCTTTTCAGTATATAATTTCTCGCCGGAACGACCATTTATCGTGGTGGGACCAAAAAAGAATGCATCACGATACATTGTATTGTATTGCATTGTATCGGTATAAATTATGGTGCTTTGATTCCTTACAACAACTTTATTGTTAAAATAAGCATCCTTCGTGTTCTCAAAGTAATATGCTTTTTGCGATGTGATAGTGTCTCCTTGTCCAATAATTCGACCACCACCAGTATAAGTTCCTTGTTGGCTTCTTAAATTATAGGTAAGATAATTTGTGGTTAAAGTACTCTGTGCATCAACCATCTTAACATTCTTTGTCAGAACGGCATGTTGTGAAGAAGCATCATAGTGAAGGTGGGTGCCCTGAATTACTGTTCCGGAAGGTTGAGTTATGACAATATTTCCATGGGCTTCAAAAAATTCATTACCAATATCATCTTTATATAAATCCCCACTATCTGCAGCTAAAGTTGAACCTTTATGTTCGTAAACAGCATTATAACTCCTTAAGATCTTTTGATTGATAAATCTGCTGCTTGAAGAAGATACCAAACGCATAGGCGCATTATTCTCTGCTGTATTTACAGGTGTAAACTCATCCTGGCCATACGCCGAAATGCAGATCATGCTGATAATTATTAACAATAGGTATCTCACAAGCGCAAAAATATAGAATTAATTAGCAAAAATTTGTTAAACAATAAATTTTAATGCCTCCCACTTAACATTATTAATAATCTGTAATTTTGGAAATGCCAATTTTGGAAAAATTAAAACAGTTCATCATAGAAAAAAACCTCCTAACTCAAGGAGATCGCGTTCTCTTGGCAGTAAGTGGTGGGAAAGATTCTATGCTTATGGCAAAGTTATTCCATGATTTAAATATTGATGCCATCGTTGCACATTGTAATTTCCAATTAAGGGGGGAAGAGTCTGATAAAGATGAGCAATTGGTAATAGAATATTGTAAAGAACTAGGCTTCCAAGTTTTACTTAAAAAATTCAATACCGAACAATTTGCTGCTGAAAAGAAAATTTCAATACAGATGGCTGCTCGCCAATTGCGATATGAATGGTTTGAATCAGCACGAGAAACTTATAACTGTAGTGTAATTGCCATTGCACAACATGCAAACGATCATTTGGAGACAGTGTTATTAAATCTTACGAGATCTACTGGAATTCAAGGTCTCTTGGGTATTCAGCCAAAACGTGGTTTTATCATTCGTCCATTATTGTTCATGTCTGCCTTGGAGATCACTCAAGTTGTTGAAAAATTGAATGTTCCATATAGGGATGATAAGTCTAATTTTTCAACCAAATACGCCCGCAATAAAATCAGACTTGAAATAATCCCTAAATTCAAGGAAATTCAACCAGATTTTGAAACGATTATTCTTCAAAATATAAAGCACTTTGAAGAGAGCCAACAGTTTATCCAAAGACAAGTTGAAAGCATTCGGCAATCAATTTTTCAAACTCATGATGGTAATATCAAAATAGAAAAGGAGCTAATGCGACCTTATCTTCAGGATTCTTATCTGTTATTTGAGATTTTTAAAATTTATCATTTCCAACGGAATATTATAGAGGATTTAATCTCTGTATTCGATCAGGGAATGGGACAGGTTTTTCAATCGCAAACTCATGAAATCTTATTGATGCAGAGTGATCTGATCATTAGAGAACGTGCGGATGACAGAATTATCGATGAAATAATTGAAAAATTGGATTCAAAAATAAAACTCCATAATAAACTGTTTTCTATGGAAGAAGGTCACGAAATTGAATTTTCTGTAGACAAATCGAAAGTTCAGGTTGATCAGGATATGCTTAAATTCCCTTTAACTATACGAACATGGAAACAAGGAGATTCCTTTAAGCCTTTGGGGATGGAAGGATCTAAAAAGCTTAGTGACTATTTTATTCAACAAAAGATAAATCGATTTGAGAAAAACATGGTGCCTATATTAGTAAATGCCGATGGAATTATTATTTGGATCCTAGGAATGCGCTTAGATAATCGTTTTAAAGTGACAGAAAATACAAAGAAAGTACTTACTTTAGTATATAAATAGCAATTATGGAGGATCAAATCTTATTTCAGGAAAAACAATACCTAGGTAGAGACTGGACTTGGATTAGTGTAAGGTTAATTTTAGCCTTGTTCTGCTTTGTTGCCTATTATATCAATTGGGAACATGTCGTTTCTCAGCAATTGTTCTTCATTGTAGGAGTCGGAATCTTATTGGTCTCTATCATTATGCTATATATGGTGAGTTACAGAACTACAATTACCAAAACTCACGTGATCTTAAGCGGACTTTGGACAACAAGTTTGGTGAAAATTGACTTGAACTCAATCAAATCCGTAGAAAAGAAAAACTACTCAACATTCTTTTTTAATAATCCAGTTTATAATTTGCACAAGAATGGAAAAATTAGATTTTATTCTGGAGGAAAAGAAGCTTTATGGTTAACCGATAAGGATGGACTTGTTTATGTGATTGGTTCTCAGCATCCTGCTCAACTTCTGCAAGCTGTTTTAAAAGCAAAAAACGAAAAGTAAAAAAATGTTAATTGAGATTTACTTGACAATCAAATCCACTTTGCTTTTGTTTATTTATTAAATTTGGTAAAAAGCATTAGAAATGACATTTATTTATATCTTAATATCAGCAGTTATTTTTTATTACCTATTTAAAATAGGTATGCGATTACTTATGCCATTCTTTATGAAAAAAGTGGCTGAGAAAATAATGAACGGCGCTCAAGGTCAATATGCAAATGGTGGTCCCAACCAACAGCAGTATAATGACCCTTTCTCTCAATTCAAACAACAACAACGTCCTGACGGGAAGGTACGTGTTGAATACATGCCCCCAAAACAAGAAAAACAAAGAAAAGGAACTGAAACAGCAGGTGAGTTTATTGACTTCGAAGAAGTAAAATAGAACATAGAAGCTAAAAAGTTTATCTTTGTGATGCTATGTGGCTCAAACATCTATCCGTCTTAAATTTTAAGAACTATACTGATTCTTCTTTAGAGTTTTTACCCGAAACAAATGCCTTTACTGGGCAAAATGGTTCCGGAAAAACAAATCTCTTAGATGCAATACATTATTTATCTCTCTGTAAATCTTATTTCAATCCAATTGATTCACAGCACATAAAAAAGGGTGAAGATTGGTTTATGGTTCAAGGACAATTTGACAAAGACCTCAATCTTGACGCAGTCTCTTGTAGCATTAAAAAAAATCAAAAAAAACAATTCAAAAAAAATAAGAAAGAGTACGGAAGGTTGGCAGATCACATCGGACAATTTCCACTCGTTATGATTTCCCCAAATGATACCTTTATCATCATGGACGGAAGTGAAGAACGTAGGAAGTTCGTTGACAATGTTATTTCCCAAACCGATAATCAATACCTAGATATTTTAATTTCTTATAATAGACTGCTCTTGCATCGTAATACCGTATTGAAAAATATTAGGGAAACTGGTGTTTTTGATATTGGTTTATTGGAAGTCCTAAACCTTCAATTGGTAGATGCCGGTGAAAAGATATTTATCAGAAGGCAAAAATTTATGGATGAATTTTTACCCGAATTTCATCGCTATTATCAGTTTTTATCAGAGGATGTCGAACAGGTTGATTTAGTCTATGAATCTCAATTGCAGAATCAAGATTTCTTAGATCTATTAAACAAAAGTTTGGATAAAGACAGAGCGTTGGAACGAACAACGGTTGGAATTCACAAAGATGATTTGCAATTTAGTATTCACGATGGAATGCAACTCAAGAAATTCGGCTCCCAAGGACAACAGAAATCCTTTCTTATTGCTTTGAAGTTAGCTCAATATGCATTTCTGAAAAATAGAAAGCAATTTAAACCCCTATTATTACTCGATGATATCTTTGATAAATTAGATGATCAAAGAACTCGTAAGTTAATGCAATTAGTCTCTGAAGATGAGTTTGGGCAAATATTTCTTACCGATACCGACTCAGCTAGAATTAGGAAAATATTTCAAGAAATCGGAAAGCCAATTCGTATCTTTGACATACAAGGAGGTCAAGTTAATGGCGAAGTACAATGATGATGCATTTAGAAGAAGCGATGATGTAACCATCAAACAGGCAGTTGATAAATTATTAGAAGTTTATAGACTTAGACGCAAGTTTGATGAAACCTCAATTGTCACTGCTTGGCCAGAGCTAATTGGACCTGCAATTGCCAACCGAACCCAACAAATTTATATTAGAGATAAGAAACTTTTTGTCCGAGTTGAATCTGCAGTCATTAAAAATGAACTGGCAATGATGCGAAGACAAATTATTGGGCGTGTTAATGAATACGTTGGAAAAGTGGTCATAGAAGAGTTTGTGATTCTGTAGTTCTTTTATTCTTATTCTAATTTATGAAATATTACCTTTCCGCATTGATGGGGTTTATTATATGGGGAACATTTGCCCTTGT
>JBEBTR010000199.1:0-5121 GCA_040393725.1 Sphingobacterium endophyticum
CAATAAAATCCTGAACAATTAAAAAGTATCCCGGGTAACCCGTTTTTTCAATGGTAGCTAATTCAAAATCTAAGCGTTCGCGGATGGAATCCGTAATTTCAGGGTAACGTTTTTCCGCTCCAATATAAGTCAGATGTCTAAGGAATGCATTTTCCCCTCTTTTACCACCATCTTCATCATCCTCTGCAAATTGAAACTGTTCTGGAATCTCAAATTTGGGAAGAAGAACATCCCTATTCAAAGAGTATACTTCAATTTTATCTAAAAGTTCCTGAATGTTGATGATTGCCTCAGGTACATCGGAAAACACCTGCTTCATCTCTTCAGTGGATTTGAAATAATATTCTTGATTTGGAAGCCCGAACCGAAAGCCTCGCCCTCTACCTTTTGGGGTAGAAAGTTTTTCACCGTCCTTAACACACAATAAGATATCATGTGCGTGAGCATCGGACTTGTTTACATAATAGGTGTTGTTTGTTCCAATTAATTTTACCTGATGTTTATTGGCCAATTGAATTAATGAATCATTGACACGATTTTCATCTTCCTGTCCATGCCGCATCAATTCAATATAAAAATCGGCACCAAACTGATCCTTCCACCAGATTAGCGCTTCTTCAGCCTGCAGCTCACCAATATTTAAAACCTTACTAGGAACCTCACCATTTAAGTTTCCTGAAAGAACAATTAAATCTTCTTTATATTTTTCAACCGTTTCCCGATCAATTCTTGGTACATAATAAAAACCTTCTGTATAAGCGACAGAAGCCATTTTGGCCATGTTGTGATATCCATTTTTATTTTTAGCAAGAAACACAACCTGGTAACCATTATCCTTTCGACTTTTATCCTTTCTATTTTCACAGATGTAGAATTCACATCCTACAATTGGTTTTATAGTCCGACCATCATATTCTTCTCCATTTTCCTGAGCTTCCTTTATTTTGGCTTCCACTTCTTTATTATGACCTAATGTTTTGCTCACAAAGTGAAAAGCACCCATCATATTTCCATGGTCAGTCATAGCAACAGCAGACATTTTGTGTTTAGCAGCGGCTTGAATCAAGTTATCGATGGAAATAGTAGATTGAAGGACTGAAAATTGAGTATGGTTATGGAGATGGGCAAACTCAGCCACTTTAAATTTCTCTAAAGTCTCTGAGTCAATAACAACCTTTTTCTGTCCCATGCTTTCAGCTTGCCTAATGGCATCGGAAGCAGCTTTGAGGTTGATATGTTTTAATCCAACAGGCTGTACAACCTCTGGATTCTCTTTTTTAAATTCAACAAAATAACCTGTATCAGTCTGAAGATCTTTTGTAGTAAAGACTTCTTTTCTTATTAATTCAAAGAAACAACGAGTTGTAGCTTCAACATCGGCTGTAGCGTTATGGGCTTCAGCAAAAGGAACTCCAAATAAATAGTTATGTAATTCAGTTAGGTTTGGCAACTTAAAACGACCACCACGACCGCCAGGAAGTTTTAATAATTCTGCAGTAACTTCCGTACAGGTATCGAGAATTGGCATATTAGCCATCGGACTATCTACTTGATAACGGTAGAATTCACTACCCATAATATTTATGTCAAAGCCGATATTTTGACCGACAATAAACTTGGCTTTCGATAAGACCTCATTAAACTTTACAAGGACATCCGTTAATGGAATACCCTCTGATTCTGCAAGTTCAGTTGAAATCCCGTGAATTTTCTCAGAATCATAAGGGATGTTGAAACCATCAGGTTTGATAAGATAATCTTGATGCTCGACTAATCGTCCCATCTCATCATGCAATTGCCAAGCAATTTGGATACATCTTGGCCAATTATCAGTATCCGTAATTGGTGCATCCCATCGCTTAGGCAAACCCGTCGTTTCCGTATCAAAAATTATATACATCGCTCTAAATCCTCAATCTAATAACTAACAAAACTACTTATTATTATCTTAAAAAATCCCCAAAATCAGAGAACTTAAACACGAACGTATTTAAGTAAATCTAAACTAGGAAATTAAAAAATAAAGACTGTTTTACTATCGTCATAATGTAATTGGTACGGCAACCTAGGCATTAATATTTAATTTTACAAGGACTAAAAAAAAAGAGGCAGCTTCTTAGAAACTGCCTCTTTATAAATATATTTTGTTGTAACGTTATTTTAAAATAACAACCTCAACTCTTCTATTTTTCTGTCTACCTTCTGGAGTTTTGTTATCTGCAATAGGTTTAGTCTGTCCTAACCCTTTGGTTGAGATTCTAGCTGAAGAAATTCCAGCATCAACCAAGAATTTTTCTACAGATGCTGCACGCTTATCAGATAACCAAACATTGTATTCTGGGGTACCCGTTGCATCGGTATGACCATCCACTCTGATTTTAGAATTAGCATTGGTACCTTTTAAAACTTTCACTAATTTACTTAATTCTGTTTTAGCACCTTCAGTTAAATAAGACGAATTGGTAGGGAATAATAAATCAGAAGATATTGAAACTAAGATTCCTTCATTGGTCTGTTTTGCATCTTCAAATTCCCTCTTTACATTTTTAAGACCATCATTCGTTCCATCTTGAGATACAACCGCACCTGGGTTTACAATAAGGGCTTGTTGTTTACATGAGAAAAGAGTTAAACTTGCTAAAAAGATTAAAGTTAAATAGTTGATTCGCTTCATATTTTTTATATAATTATGATTCTGTAAATATAATGATATTAGATATAATATTGTCACTTCTTAAAGATTCTTTGTTCGGCAGATTTAATTTCTGGAATATCTTGATATAACTTCCAAATCAAGCCAGTTCGAACATTTTCGAGCATAATAGCCATACTTGCTTGGTTCGTTGCAATATACTCGTCCGATACATCATCCGTTCTTAAATCCATCCAAGCTCTAAAGCCGTATTCCGTAAATAGAAATTCTCCATATTGATTGTACATGGCATAGAGGGATCTTTTAGCACGAGCTTCGTCCAGGAACATCGAAGAAACTGAAATAGCAGGATTAATTCGAAATGTACCTACGGAATCTCGATATTGATAAAAACCCCAGATATCAGCATTCGAATTTCCAACACCAATTTCATTATCTCGACGTTTAGCGACCTGTGTATATTTTTGCAGGACATCCTTTAAATCATAACCATCAACTTTAGTCAAGGAAGGGTTGATTGTATTAAAAGGTCTATACATATCTAACAGGCTGCTGGTATAATTTCCAAAAGGCAGATTTATACCATACATCAAAGTATCATGAGTAGCAAGCACTTTATAGATAGAATCCTTTCCAGAAATGGATGAGTATAATTGGTCCCCTTCAATAATATTCTGTACTGAATCAGCAATATTTGATTCTGCGCTTCCATTTAATCTACGCAAGGCATTTCTTTCTCTTGGCTTTTCAAATTTGAATTTAATTCCATTTGCAAAAGCTTCTGGTGCAAGGCTAGATTTTGTGGATGCAATAGCTAACATATAGGCGTTCATTCCACCATTAATTCCTACCAGGGGATCAAAAGTAAAATACTCATCTACCATATCGATAGCAGACCTAAGGACCAAAGGATCTTTAGGTAAAGTAACTCCTCTCCAATCCAACCGTTCCCAAAGTTGAGTAATATTTGCCCTTAATTTATTTTCTTCAGGCTCGTCAGTATTTAAATATTGCCTAATAATCAACAGAGCCTCCATCATGGACGATGTTGCCATAATATCATAACGGGGCTGGTCGTCAAGATAGATAGGTAAACCTTTACGACCATCGAAATAAGCGGGGAAAAATCCTTTATTATTCTGTGCTTTCGTTAAAAATCCTACAATTCTCTTCACCCTACTCATAAACATAGGTTTACTTACGAAGCCTTTTTCCACGCCAATCAATAAACTTATCATTGCACCACCAGTTTCACGAACCGAAACCGGAGCTTTGTCTTTCATCCTGAAAGGCATGTACATGCCTGAATTAATATCATAATTCTCAACAAAGTAATTTACGTTGGCCAATTGAATCATATCCAACAATTGGTTTTCATCCAATTTCTTTGGCTCAACTTCTATTATTTCGGAAAATGGGGATTCCTTGTAATTATAATCAACCCATGCAATCTTATAAAAATACTTTTTATCTAGTACTGGTACATAATCCAAACATCTAAGCATATATGTAGGTCGGATTCCAACGGCCTTAAAGTCCTTATTGTCTTCAGATCTATATATTTTCACATATCTTATACTTGGAGTTAAAGGAACTTGCCATTGCAAATCGATATGTTTACCATAAGCCGTTGCTTTTGAAAGTACAGCATTGGAGGTTAATGGAGCTTCGGAATATTTAGCAGGAAGAAATTCGATTTGGTCTAAGAACAATTGGTTAGTTAAATTGCTAGAATGGTGCTGACGCAACATAATTCCAGAAATAATATTATCTATATTAAGTCCGGCAAATTCTTTAACAGGAATTTTAACGCTAATCCAACTGCTGTTATTGAAATCTTCGATATAATCACCCAACGGAATAGATACCGATTGATTTGAGCCTTGCTGAATAGATACTGAAGGTAAATTTTCAGGTTTTGTACCTTCAGAACCTACAAAAAGTTTGAGGCTTAACATATCATCAATAGATACACGATAGTGAAACTTTTGACGACTGTATTTTATGAGAACATCCCAATCTCCATTTTCAGAAGAAATATATTTCAGGGAGAGCGCATTTCCAGGAGTAAAAAATAGTGTATCGGAAACTAAAAGGCTATTTTGAACATTTTCAACCCAACTATCACCGGAATAGTGGACCACACTACGGGCATAAGAACCTTTTACCAAGCTGTTATCAAACACCACTTCGGGATAAGATTCAGACTTTACATGATGAGCAAAGCATAAAAATAGTAGAAGTGTAAAGAGTCTAAGTTGCATATACTTGATTTGAAATACGAAAATAGATAAAAATCACGCCAAAAGCTATTCCTGACCCCTATTTTATCCATTCGTGATAAAATTATTACGCACATTACAAGGACATTGCAACTTTTCTTTATTTAATATTTTTCAAGTAAGGTAAAACTATCTATATTTGCAGCACGTCAAGCGAAAGTAGCTCAGTTGGTAGAGCACAACCTT
>JBEBTR010000200.1:0-5082 GCA_040393725.1 Sphingobacterium endophyticum
ATGTTATTAAACGCTGGTGAAATTGAAAACAAAGGTATTGAAGTCCAATTAAGAGGAGATGTAATCAAGAAAGAAGAAGGATTTAACTGGTCTACAACCTTGAATTATGCAAAAGATAACAGTAAGGTAATCGAGTTATATCCTGAATTGGGATTGAATACCTATCAGATAGGCTGGACTTGGGGTATTGCCAACGTAGCTAGAAAAGGTGAGCGCTGGGGAACCTTAGTTGGTGGGGGATATGATCGTGTTGAAGATGGCGCTATGAAAGGAGCAATTAAAGTCAATCAGAATGGACTTGTTGTGAATAAGAGTGCTCAAAATATCGGTAATGTTACTCCTAAATTCCTGGCTAGCTGGAGAAATGATTTTAGATATAAGGATTTTTCAATGGGCTTTTTATTAGACCTTCGTGTAGGAGGTGATATCTGGTCTCAAACGATGAGCCATGCTTATACTGCAGGTGTTGCCGGTATTACCGCTGAAAACGGAGTGCGTGAAAAAGCCATTATTGCGGGTAGGGATGTCATGTCAAACGAACGTTTCGCAATGCAGGACGCCAGTGGAAATTGGGTGGAAAACACAATAGAAACGGATGCCCAAACTTGGTTTGAAAGCGGTGGTATTTCTCAGATGTATGTGTTTGATGGATCTTTCTTGAAATTAAGAGAAGCTTATTTAACCTACAATGTTCCTTCTAGATATTTACAGAACTTAAAAGGAATAAGTCGCGTCAATCTTTCTTTGATTGGTTCAAATCTGGCCCTTTTGTGGACGCATAAATCCAATACCATGCGTTTAGACCCAGAAACAGGTGGGGTGTCAAGTGATAGTCGCGGGGTAGGTTTCGAACAGGCTTCTGTTCCAACTTCTCGCAGTTTCGGACTTAAATTGGGTGTTACATTTTAAGGAATATAGGAATCATGAAAATAAAATTTAATAGATATTCAATTGTTGCTTGTTTGTTCTTGAGTTTAGCAGCAACGAGTTGTACTAAATCCTTTGAAGAGGTAAATACAGATCCAGATGCACTAACTAAAGTTCCTCCTACCAATATTTTAGCGAATGTCATTCGAAATACCGGAGAACAATTTGGTGGTGATGTCGATGGGTATGGAACCTTTGCTGGATACATTGTGAAAATCCAGTATATGGACTATATGTCTGGTTTAATTCCAACAAACAATACATATGGAAACCGTTGGGCGGCATGTTATTATAACAATACCCAATTAAATGAATTGCTGAAAATGACTGAAGAAAATGCGGATGGATTTAAAAATATCCGCTTAGTGTCCAGAATTTGGCAAAACTATATGTGGTCCTACCTCACTGATGGATGGAGAAATGTGCCATATTCCCAAGCTTTACAAGGTACTCCTGATAAAGGTAATATTCTGAAAGCGGAATATGATAAACAGGAAGATATATACCCAAAAGTACTGGCTGACTTAAAGATTATTGCCGATGAAATGGCAGCAGGCCTTGGTAATGATGAATTAGGTGAAGGAGATTTCATCTACAAGGGTGATATGGAAAAATGGCAAAAATTCTGCAATTCATTACGCCTGCGAATGGCAATGCGTATTTCTGGAGTTTCTTCAGCTTTGGCAAAATCTACCATAGAAGAAATAGCCGGGAATCCAACAAAATACCCTGTGATTGAAAGCAACGATGAAAGTTGTTACCTCTATTATCCTGGTGCCGCTCCTTATTACGAACCATGGTATAATAATGGGTACATTGGAAAAAGGGTTGACAACTTTGGAATGTCGGATATTTTTATCAACCATTTATTGGAAATGGAAGATCCACGCATTGCTAAAGTCGCAAACAAAACTTCAGATGACACCTATAGAGGATATATTAATGGTGCTCCTGGTTCGCCTTCTTCATTAACTTCCATTTCCTTTATTGGAGACAAATACATGAAGGATGCCGCTGGATTTACTCCTTTTTATAAATCTTCTGAAACGTATTACATCTATGCTGAAGCGGCAATGTTAGGCTACAATGTAGGAATGACTGCCCAAGCGGCTTATGAAAAGGCCGTTCGCCTTTCTATGGAAGATAATCAAATCGCTACCGCGGCTATTGATAAATATTTAGCAGGTAAAGGGAAATGGAACAATACCAAAGAAAGAATTTGGTGGGACATGTGGGTAGCTCTTTTCAAGGAAAACTTTGAAGCTTGGAGTTTATACCGTCGTACCGGAATTCCTTCAACAAATTATCCTTCTAAAGGCTCCGTCTATGGTAAAGCTCATAACGATCAACCTTTCAGACTTCCTTATCCAAATAATGAATTCTTATATAATACTGATAATGTCAATAAAGCTGCGGCAAATGTAAAGGATTACGTGTGGGGTGAACAGATGTGGTGGGATAAGCGAACTGGCAAATTCTAATGAAATCATAATTAATAACAATAATACTTCGAGAATGAGAGCCGTACCTGTATGGCTCTCTTCTTTTTTATTAAAGTTAAAATCCTGCCTGAATTGGCTAAAATGATTGTGTGCACGCCATAATATTCTTTTTAATTTTATAATGTGGAATTGCGTATTCCTATGAAAGCAGGTAAAATCTAAATTATTGAGAACTTAACATGAGAATGAACAGAAGATTTGCGAAAGTGATATTGATGGTAGTTGCCCTTTTTGGAGGTGCAAATTCGGTAAATGCTCAATCCGCTGGAGATCAAATACTAGATGGAATTGGAGAAACAGGCATGATCGCACGCTATGTCTTTGATGGTAATTTAAGAGACTGGTCTAGAAACAGCCTTCATGGTAAATTACAAGATGGACAGCCCAAGTTTCTTAAAGATGAAAAATTTGGAAACGTCCTTTCATTAGAAGGGGGGAAGAATGACTTTGTGGTTCTCCCGGATGGAACATTGACTAATTTAGAATCCCTTAGTATTTCTGGTTGGGTAAATTTAAGAGCGAATCAATCAGGTCAGTTCTTGTTTGATTTTGGAAAATCCACTAACCAACATTTCTTTGCAGCACCTTTTGGTACTCAAGGACAAAAAGGATTTCAAGCCCTTATTACAGCTGATGGAAATAATAAGCCAGGTGCAATCGCTCCTGAACTTCAATTGAATAAATGGGTGCATGTAGCAATTGTCGTTGATGTCTTCTCGAAATCGATTACAACTTTTGTAGATGGAAAACAGGTGGGAGAAGCAAACAATATCCCTAAGGAACTTTCCCAAGTGTTCGGTTCCAATAACGGGAACTCCAACAAACTTTTTATTGGCAAATCCTTACAAACTGATGGTCCTAGTTTAAAGGCTTTGTTGCACGATTTTAGAATCTACCGTGTTGCATTAACCAAGAAACAAATCTCTGGAATTTATTATAATGCACTTAAAGGTATTCGCGAAGATGCGCAAAGAATGGGAAAAGCAGAAGATAACTTGCCAACCTATGATTTGACTAAGGCACAGTTATACAATGCTTATCTGGAATCGGTTGCCGATGTAAAGGTAGAAACACAGTTGGGCGAATTAGCCCGCCTTCCAAGCTATATACAAGGAACATACAAGGATGGAATGCAAGGACCAAAAGTTAGAGTGATCTGGCCTGCAGATTTGGATAATGAGGCGGTATTGCGTGCTGGTGAATACACGATTACAGGTCGTGTTCCTGGAACAACACTTAAACCAAAGGCTTATGTTACTGTGAAAGGATTTAATAAGCCATCAACCCCAACGGAAAAACTAGTTACCTTTCCTTTAAATCAGGTATCCTTAAATACAGATGCGCAAAAACAGGAAACCAAATTTATTGAGAACAGGGATAAATTTGTAAACACCCTGGCAACTACCGATCCCAACTCATTTCTATACATGTTCCGTCATGCTTTCGGACAAAAACAACCTGTTGGGGCAATTCCATTAGGGGTTTGGGATAGTCAGGACACTAAATTAAGAGGTCATGCTACGGGGCATTATTTAACGGCAATTGCGCAGGCATATGCCAGTACCGGATATGATAAAGCCCTTCAAGACAACTTCGCAAAAAAGATGGATTATATGGTGAATACACTTTATGATCTATCTAAACTTTCCGGACATGCAAAAGAACCAGGTGCTGCTAAGAATTCAGATCCTACAGCCGTTCCAAAAGGACCAAACAAACAGGATTATGATTCAGATTTAACGGAAGCCGGAATTAGAACAGATTATTGGAATTGGGGCGAAGGATTTATCAGTGCATATCCTCCAGATCAATTTATTATGCTGGAAAATGGAGCAACCTATGGTACCAAAAACAATCAAATTTGGGCCCCTTATTATACCCTGCACAAAATCTTAGCCGGCTTGATGGATATCTATCAGGTGAGTGGTAATAAAAAGGCGCTGGAAGTGGCTGAAGGAATGGGGAAATGGGTACACGCTCGTCTTAGTAAACTGCCTAAAGAAACGCTTATCAAGATGTGGAATACCTATATCGCTGGTGAGTATGGAGGAATGAATGAGTCTATGGCTCGTCTTTCACATATCACTAAAAATCCAGATTACTTAAAGACAGCGCAATTATTTGATAATATCAAGATGTTCTATGGTGATTCGGAGCATTCCAGCGGATTGGCGAAAAATGTCGACAGTTTCCGTGGCTTACATGCAAATCAACATATCCCTCAGATTGTAGGAAGCATGGAGATGTATCGCGTTTCCAACGATCCTAATTATTACAAAATAGCCGATAACTTTTGGTATAAAGCAGTAAACGATTATATGTACAGCATCGGTGGAGTTGCTGGGGCAAGAAACCCGGCAAATGCAGAATGCTTTATAGCTCAACCAGCAACCATTTATGAGAACGGGTTTTCTGCAGGTGGACAGAATGAAACCTGTGCTACCTATAATATGCTGAAACTGACCAGTGATCTTTTCATGTTTGATCAGCGGGCTGAGTTAATGGATTATTATGAGCGTGGATTATATAACCACATCCTGGCATCCGTTGCTGAAGATAGTCCAGCGAATACCTATCACGTTTCATTGAGACCGGGATCAAGCAAGCAATTTGGCAATCCCGATATGAAAGGTTTTACCTGCTGCAATGGAAC
>JBEBTR010000201.1:0-5058 GCA_040393725.1 Sphingobacterium endophyticum
ATGTCTAATGTCTTATGTCTATATCTAGACCCCCGACGCAATCTTCATTAACAGCGCCGTTAGCCAGCCTGCATAGGTTCCGATTGCATAGCTAAATACAGATAGGATAACACCAACAGAAATTAATGATGGATGGAATGCCGCTGAAATTACGGATGCTGATGCCACTCCGCCTACATTTGACATACTTCCGACCGCGTAATAAAAGAAAGGTACTTTAAATATTTTACCAACAATAAGAAGTAACAA
This sequence comes from Sphingobacterium endophyticum, assembly GCA_040393725.1. GTDB lineage: Bacteria > Bacteroidota > Bacteroidia > Sphingobacteriales > Sphingobacteriaceae > Sphingobacterium > Sphingobacterium endophyticum_A. Next base: position 250 of record JBEBTR010000201.1, read on the forward strand.
CGCATGGAAACTTAACCAGATAATTCCTACAATAAAAAGCCCTGGATTTCCTAAGATTGCCATGATATTCATCTGCATACCGATGGTAGTAATCAAGACATACAAAAGGACCGTTCCAATTTTTGATGCACCGGCATATTCCAATTTCCGTGCAGGGGTAAAGGAGCAGCAAATCCCAAATATGGTAGCAAATAGGATTAGCCAAAAAAAGTTGTTTGTTAAGGAGAATTTCTCTGTTTCTGGATAATGCGTAGCCATAAAATTGGCTACTGGCTCTGCTAATAAAGTGGCCAAACCTGTACCACCAAATGCTAAGGCAATCATAATCATATAATCCTTTGTTTCAGGATTACGACTATTTAATTTTACCCTTTCGTCCATTTTTGCTTTTAAATGCTCAACATCTTCTGAATCTGCATGGAAGAATTGGTCGAATTTCTTGTATTTGCTTGCTCCATAAAGTAGGAATGCCATCCAGATATAGGCAACAAACACGTCCACTGCGATGATTGAAGAAAAAAGGTTGGGTGATGGCTGCAGGATTTCTTTTAAGGCTACCTGATTAGCACTTCCTCCAATCCAGGAACCTGCCAAGGCGCCTAGACCTCTCCATACTTCATCCGGACCGGTTCCCCCAACAACTTCGGGAGCAACTAAAGAAGTAAGGTAGACCGCCAATGGCCCCCCTAGAAGGATACCAACTGTTCCTGTGATAAACATTAGACCCGCTCGTTTTCTTAATGCCCACATTTCCTTTAGATCTAAGCTTAATACAAATAGAATTAAACAGGCAGGCAAGAAATAACGACTACCAATGGTGGTTAGTGGCGAATTCTCGCCGTCGATAATATTAAAGGAATTCAATAATCCGGGCAAAAAATAGCATAGTAAAAGAGGAGGTATAATGTTGTAGAAACCTTTTACATACTTGTTTGAAAGGCTGGAGGTGTAAAAAACCAAACCTAAGATGGTCATTAATAGACCGAAGACCACCGTTGTATTTTCTATCAATGGTCCGGCTTCTGTATCGGTTATTTGCATAAAATTGTAATAATTGTTATTTTGCTGTGAAAATAGATAATTTTTCAATTATTTATTGAAATAATCATAACATCAACAGTATTAAATCAATCTGAATCGTTCAAAAATAAACGAAATGGACCGAAGAAATTTTATTAAAAATGGTGGTATCATCCTTGGTGCTACTTCTTTAGACCTCTCAAATACAAACCTGGATTTCAAGAAAAAAATAAAAGTTGGATTAGTTGGTTGTGGGGGACGTGGAACAGGGGCGGCTTTTCAAGCTTTAACAGCCGATCCTGATGTTGAAATTGTGGCATTGGCAGATATATTTCCCGCACAATTGGAAACAGCATTGGCTTCTTTAAAAGAAGCTCATAAGGAACGTGTCAATGTTCCGGAAAAAAGAAAATACATAGGCTTCGATGCCTACAAAAAGCTGATCGCCTCTGATGTAGATGTTGTGTTGTTGGCTTCCCCACCTTGCTTTAGACCTGACCATATTGCCGAAGCTGTAAGTAAAGGAAGACACATCTTCTGTGAGAAACCAATGGCTGTCGATGTTCCGGGGGTACATAAGGTTCGTGAGGCAGTGAAATTGGCAAAGGAGAAAAAGTTGAATGTCGTTTCTGGCTACTGCTTCCGCTACTCAACTCCGAATAGGGAATTGGCTAAACTCGTGCACGCTGGTGAAATTGGGGATATATATGCTATCAGTACATTTCGCCTTGGGGGTGAGCTTACTGAAAAACCTAGACAGGCAGATTGGAATGATCTGACCTACCAGCTGTATAACTGGTACTATTACCAACGTTATTCGGGTGATATCATCGTTGAACAGACGGTTCACAGTATCGACTTTATGAACTGGATGTTGAACCGTGGCTTGCCGAAATCAGTTTCCGGAACCGGCGGTAGACAGAGCAAACCTTGGGATAAATACGGAAATGTTTTCGATCATTTTGCTGTTGAATTTGACTACGGTGATGGCCTGAAGGGATTCCATTTCGGAAGGCAGCAGAACGGTACCCAGCCAAGAAACTCCGTTGAAGCAATCGGTACCAAAGGAAATATGAATATCAGCGTTTTATCTAGTTATGAAATCAAAGGGGCAAACCCTTGGAAATTTACTGGTAAAATGAATAATATGTACCAAACCCAACATGATGAGCTTTTTGCAGCTATAAAGAATAAGGAAATCATTAATGATGGTGATTTTATGGCTGATTCTACCTTATTGGCGATCTGGGCCCGTGAAGCAGCATATACAGGAAAGATCATTAGTTTGGAGGAAATTGAAAATTCTACAAAAACATACGGACCTAGTTCCGATGAATATAGTTGGGAAATGGCAGTGGATTCTGCACGAATTCCTAGACCTGGATTAGCTAATTCATAAAGGATATCAGTAGAAATGGCGGAAAAGATTAAGATTTTAGTGGTGGGTTGTGGTAATATGGGGGCTTCCCATGCTACGGCCTATCATCAAATGGAAGAGTTTGAGATCGTAGGGTTAGTTTCTCGTGGTCAAAGTAATGAGAAACTGAATGAAAAATTAAATAGTAATTATGCATTGTTTGATGATTACTATCAAGCTTTGGAAGAAACAAAACCGGATGCGGTTTGTATTTCTACCTATCCAGATACGCATGAGGAATATGCTGTTAAAGCATTTCAAGCTAATGCGCATGTATTTATTGAAAAACCTTTAGCGGATACGGTCCTGGGTGCACAGCGCGTTATCGATGCAGCAGTGGCAGCTAATAAAAAATTAGTAGTCGGTTATATTTTGAGACATCATCCTTCATGGATTAAGTTCATTGAAGTGGCTCAAAAAATGGGATCTCCTCTAGTCATGCGTATGAATTTAAATCAACAGAGTCACGGCTATATGTGGGATGTTCATCGCAGCTTGATGGAATCCCTAAGCCCGATCGTTGACTGTGGCGTGCATTACATTGATGTCATGTGCCAAATGACGAATGCGAAACCTTTAACCGTGTCAGCCATTGGTGCAAGGCTAACGGATGACATCCCTTCCGATAATTACAATTATGGACAGTTGCAGATTCGTTTCGATGATGGGAGTGTCGGATGGTATGAAGCTGGTTGGGGGCCTATGATCAGCGATACGGCATTCTTTGTTAAAGATGTCATTGGCCCCAAGGGCTGTGTCTCGATTGTTGCAAAGGAAGCTGGAAAGTCTGGAAACTCTGACTCTGTAGAATCACACACAAAAACCGAGTCCTTGAAAGTGCATTATGCTGATATTGATGCACAGAATGAATTTGTTAAAAAAGATGAATGGATTGATCTTACTGATGAACCTGATCATCAGGAATTATGTAATCGAGAACAGCGTTTCTTTTTAAAAGCTATCGAACAGGATCTGAATTTGGAGAAATCCATGCAGGATGCCATCAATAGCCTTCAGATTGCAATTGCCTGTGATGAATCCGTTAAAACAGGGGCGGTAATAAAACTTTAATATGCGTAAATACTCTTTATTGATTGGGTTGATCTTACTTAACCTGATTGTCTTTGCTCAATCCAAAAAACCAAATATTGTACTCATCCTGGCCGATGACTTGGGATATGGAGATTTAAGTGTCTATGGCCAAGAAAAATTCAGCACTCCAAATATTGATGCTTTAGCTGAAAAAGGAATCTTATTTACCGATTTTTATGCCGGAGCCCCAGTTTGTGCGCCATCACGGTCTGCCTTAATGACCGGTCAGCATACTGGACATACTTATATTCGCGGTAACAAAGAAATCAATCCGGAAGGTCAGGAACCATTGGCCCAAAATATTGAAACCTTTGCCATGGCTCTAAAAAATGCAGGTTATAAAACAGGAGCATTTGGAAAATGGGGATTAGGTATGGTTGGCACTTCAGGTGATCCCTTGAAAAAAGGATTCGATGAGTTTTATGGTTATAACTGCCAACGGCAATCTCACCGCTATTATCCAACGCATTTATGGGATAATGCTGAAAGGATCGAATTGGATGCCAATGAGAACTTATCCAAAACCGAAATATATGCACCGGACCTTATCCACAAAAAGTCATTGACATTTATCCATAATTATAGGGATGCCCCTATTTTTCTGTTTATTCCTACCGTATTGCCACATGCGGAATTAATCGTTCCGGATGATGAAATCTTCAAGAAATTTGATGGTAAATTTGAGGAAAAACCATTCAAAGGAAGCCCTTATGGACCAAATGCTGGAATAGGCTATACCTCACAGGATAAGCCAAGAGCAACTTTTGCGGCAATGGTTACTCGGATGGACGAGCAGGTGGGTGAAGTTGTTTCAGCCTTGGAAGAAGAAGGTATGTTGGAGAATACCATTATCATCTTTACGAGTGACAATGGTTCTCACCGAGAAGGAGGGGCCGACCCTGACTTCTTCAAAAGCTCAGGTCCATTCCGCGGAAATAAACGCGATCTCTATGAAGGTGGCGTCCGTACACCATTTATTGTTCAATGGCCAGCAAAGATAAAACCCAACAGTAAGTCAAATCATGTCGCAGCTTTTTGGGATATTGCACCGACTTTATTGGAAGTGGCTCAGGCAAAGCCCATCAAAAACACTGACGGCATTAGTTTCTTACCTACCTTATTAGGAAAGAAAGGTCAAAAAGAACATGAATATTTGTATTGGGAGTTCCATGAGCAAGGAGGGAAGCAAGGAATTCGCATGGGCGATTATAAAGCCATCCGCTTAAATGCCAAAAACGACCCCAATGCAGAAATTGCCATTTACCATTTGCCAACCGATA
>JBEBTR010000202.1:0-4987 GCA_040393725.1 Sphingobacterium endophyticum
CATTTAAGAATGTGATTAATGCTGTTTTATATTCAAACCCAGCGTGATCACTGCCGATTGCGATTTTTTTAGACATGATATGTTATTTTGTATTATAAAATTCTTTTTCTGCTAATTCCTTTGCCTTCTTCACATTTGCCGACACCATAATACTCAATTCATATAGAATAAACATTGGAGCACTTACAGTCAATAAGGTAATAATATCTGCTGTAGGAGTAATGATAGCTGCGATAACCAGAATAATTACAATGGCATATCGACGACTTGCGCGCATAAATTCCGGAGTCATAATTCCAATCTTCGAAAGGATAAAAATCAATATTGGAAGTAGGAAGATGATACCACAACCTAAAGTTAATGTAGCAATCGTTGAAAGATACGAATCGATTGTAATTTGATTTGTAATCTCTTCACTTAAGGAAACATTTGCCAAGAAGTTGACAGATAATGGAACCACAATATAATAGCCAAATAGAGCTCCTATTACGAATAGCACTGTCGCATAAAAAACAAAACCTCTTGCAGATTTTCTTTCTACATCGGTAAGTGCGGGTTTAATAAATAACCAAATCTCGAAAAGCAGATAGGGAAATCCTAATGCAACAGCCATTAACAAGCAGGAGTTGATTTGGAGCATAAATTGTCCAGCCAATTCAGTATTGATAATGTTGAAAGGGATTTTTTCCACACAAAAACCATCCAAGTTCAATGCGGCACCTACCTTACACATCATTCGGTATGTCCAAAAGTCTAGATTCTTTGGACCCATGATAATCTGGTTAAAGACGAAATCGTAAAATGTAAAGGAAAGAATTGCAAATACGGTAATTGCAATAACAGAACGGATGATATGCCATCTCAGGATTTCTAGGTGATCGAAGAAGGACATTTCTGCTTCGATGTTTTTTCCTTTATTCTTTATTGCTTCTATAAGTTTAATATTCTTGGACATGTATTTTAGCTGCGATAATCTATTCGTAAGAAAACAAAAATACCATTCTTCTTTCGAAGAATGGCATGTTTTGTTTATGTAAAGTAAATTTTATACAACCTCCTCATCAGGATATTCCGTTAGGTCGAACGTTTCCATGAATTTTGTTGTAAAATTTCCTGCCCTGAAGTTAGGGTCACGCATTAATCTTAGGTGAAGAGGGATTGTTGTTTTTACCCCTTCGATTACGAATTCACTTAATGCACGCTCCATTGTGTTGATAGCCTCTTCGCGAGTCTGAGCCACACAAATAAGTTTTGCAATCATGGAATCGTAATTTGGTGGAATCGTATATCCTGAATAAACATGCGTATCTACACGTACTCCATGGCCACCTGGTGAATGGAAATTGGTGATTTTACCTGGAGAGGGGCGGAAATTGTTAAAAGGGTCTTCCGCATTGATACGGCATTCAATAGCATGCATTGTTGGTTCATAGCTCTTTCCAGAGATAGGAATGCCCGCAGCTACTTTAATTTGTTCTTTGATTAAGTCAAAGTTGATTACTTCTTCGGTAACCGGGTGCTCTACTTGAATACGAGTATTCATTTCCATAAAGTAGAAGTTTCGGTGTTTATCTACTAAGAATTCAATGGTACCTGCGCCTTCATATTTTACGGCTCTTGCGCCTAATATGGCAGCTTCACCCATTTTAGCACGTAATTCTGGAGTGATGAATGGGGAAGGAGCTTCTTCAACTAATTTTTGGTGTCTTCTTTGGATAGAACAGTCACGCTCGGAAAGGTGACATACAGTTCCGTATTGATCTCCAATAACTTGGATTTCAATATGGCGAGGATCTTCAACGAATTTCTCGAGGTATAAGCCATCGTTTCCGAATGCTGCTCCTGATTCTTGACGTGCAGAATCCCATGCGCCTTCAAATTCTTCATCTTTCCAAATGATACGCATACCTCTACCGCCTCCACCTGCTGTTGCTTTTAGGATAACAGGGTAGCCCATTTCCTTGGCAATTTTAATACCGGTTTTAACATCAGGTAATAGACCGTCAGATCCTGGAATGGTAGGAACCCCAGCTTTTTTCATGGTCTCCTTAGCAGAAGCTTTATCGCCCATCTTTTCGATCTGATCAGCTGTTGCACCAATGAATTTGATGCCATACTCAGCACAGATTGCGGAGAATTTAGCGTTTTCTGACAAGAATCCATATCCAGGGTGAATAGCATCAGCATTTGTCAATTCTGCTGCTGCGATAATATTTGGAATATTTAAATAGGAATCTTTACTAGCAGGGGGACCGATACATACAGCTTCATCCGCAAAGCGAACATGTAAACTGTCACGATCTGCAGTTGAATAAACTGCAACACTTTGAATACCCATTTCTTTACAAGTACGGATAATTCGAAGTGCGATTTCACCTCTATTTGCAATTAATATTTTTTTGAACATAATACTGTATGGTATAACTCTTTATCTCTTCGCACAATTAAAAATAGTTTTTGGAGAAATTCCAAAAACTAGCTAGGATCTACTAAGAATAAAGGTTGATCGTATTCTACAGGTTGAGCGTCATTTACTAAAATCTTAACGATTTTACCGGAAACTTCAGATTCGATTTCGTTGAATAATTTCATTGCTTCTACGATACAAATAACCTTACCAGAAGTAATCTCATCACCAACATTGACAAAAACAGGTTTGTCAGGACCTGGTGAACGGTAGAAAGTTCCAATAATTGGAGATTTAATGGTAATATATTTAGAGCTGTCGTCTGCTGCTGGCGCTGCTTGCGCTGCAGGAGCAGCCGCAACTGCTACAGGAGCCGCAGGAGCTGCAGCGGCAGGAACTGCATGAGCAGTTGGGATAGACGCTGTTACATACGTAGGCTCTTGATTTGTTTTTATTGTAATTTTAAAATCTTTCTCTTCGATTGATACTTCATTCACACCCGATTTTGAAACGAATTTTATCAGATCTTGAATTTGTTTAATATCCATACTCATATGCTAGTAGGTTTGTTTAATAATTTTAAAAAATAAATAGCTATAAAGGTAATAATAAAATACGGATTAGTACGCCCATCTTAAATAAACCGAACCCCATGTAAATCCGCCACCAAAAGCAGCGAGGATAAGGTTATCACCTTTTTTAAGTTGGCTTTCCCATTCCCATAAACAAAGCGGAATAGTTCCACTCGTTGTATTTCCGTATTTCTGAATGTTGACCATCACTTTTTCTTCAGGTAAACCGGCACGTTCAGCTGTTGCATCGATGATTCGTTTATTTGCTTGGTGCGGTACTAACCAATTAACATCATCGGAGGTTAATTTGTTTCTTTCCATCACCTCAACAGCAACATCGGCCATATTGGTAACTGCAAATTTGAATACGGTACGACCTTCCTGATATGCATAGTGCAAACCAGCATCAACAGTTTCATGTGAAGCAGGGTTCAATGAACCACCTCCTTTAATATTTAGGAATTGTCCACCTGATCCATCTGTTTTCAATACGGCATCGATTAGACCATTTCCTTCATCATTAGGTTCCAATAATACAGCGCCACAACCATCACCAAAAAGGATACAGGTGTTTCTATCTTGGTAGTTTACGACAGCAGACATTTTATCGCCACCAACTACCAATACTTTTTTATGTTTACCAGACTCAATAAATTGAGCGCCGGTAGTTAATCCGAATAAAAAACCCGAACAAGCTGCCTGCAGGTCAAATCCCCAAGCCTTTTTAGCGCCAATCTTGTCTGCCAAGATATTTGCTGTTGCTGGGAACAACATGTCAGGAGTACTTGTACAAAAGATAATCAAATCAATTTCCTCAGCGGAAATTCCTCTTTTCTCTAATAGGCCTTGTACCGCAGGTACGGCCAAATCCGATGTTGCTTTTCCTGGGTCTTTTAATATTCTTCTCTCACGGATTCCGGTACGAGTTACGATCCATTCATCATTAGTATCCACCATTGTTTCCAACTCTTTGTTGGTCAGGATATAATCAGGGACGTAACCATGTACTGCAGTAATAGCTGCGTGAATTTTAGACATATATTTTAGTTAAACGCGGATTTGATTTTCTCAATGAATTTTGAGGCAATCATATCTCTAGACAATAATACCATATTTTTAATAGCCTCCGGACTTGAAATTCCATGGCCAATAATGACAGGTGCATTAACACCAAGAATCGGGCTACCGCCGTATTGCTCATAATTAAATCTATCGAAAAACTGATCTTTAAATCCTTTCTTTAGAGTAACTACATAAAATGATTCGGCAAGTTTTAGGACCACATTTCCAGTATATCCATCGCATACAATGACATCAGCATGATCACTAAAAAGATCACGACCTTCAGCATTTCCGATAAAATTAATTTTGTTGTTTTCTTTTAATAGGGGGTAGGTAGCGATGGTTAGGTTGTTTCCTTTTTCTTCTTCTTCACCGATGTTTAATAATCCAACTTTGGGGGAAGGAATACCATAAACATGTTCAGCATATAAGCTTCCAAGTATGGCAAATTGATTAAGCATTTCCGGTTTACAGTCGGCATTAGCACCAACATCTAAAAGTATTCCGAAACCATCTTTGAGCTTAGGGACATTCGTTGCAATTGCAGGTCTTATAACACCTGAAATAGTTTTAACACTGAACATTGCACCTACGAGCATAGCTCCGGTATTACCTGCAGATGAGAAAGAATCTATCTCTCCGTTTTTCAATAAGTCAAAACCCTTTGCTATAGAAGAGTTCGGTTTTTGGCTGATTGCTTTTGTGGGGTGTTCGTGCATACTGATGATATCAGGAGCATGAACATAATCAAAATTTGAGGGGTCAGATCCAGCTTCGGCAATTGCCTTTTTGGTTGCTTGTTCATCGCCAAATAGGACAATTCTCTGGGAATTATCCAGCTGTTTTTGAGCTTCAATTGCTCCTGAGATATTAGAATCTGGAGCAAAATCTCCTCCCAACACGTCTAATCCAATCTTCATTCGTTATTATTTATATTATTCAATAA
>JBEBTR010000203.1:0-4918 GCA_040393725.1 Sphingobacterium endophyticum
TCATTTAGAAGACGCTCCATGGCCAGCGACAAAAGACGAATTAATTGATTATGCAATTCGCTCAGGAGCACCAGTTGAAGTGATTGAGAATCTTCAGGCGTTGGAAGATGACGGTGAACCTTATGAAAACATTGAGGAAATTTGGCCTGATTATCCAACAAAAGATGATTTCTTTTTCAACGAAGACGAATATTAAAAATCGCTATAGGAAAGCGCCTTTATAAAAGGCGCTTTTTTATTTCTATTTATTAATAGGATCTTCTAAATCGATTAAAGATTATATAATTCTAAGGTTAAAATTCAAACAAATTAATCCTTTTGGTATTATTATGGTCAATAGTTCGATATTAAAATGAACAGAATGAAATACTATCTACTTTACTTTTTGTTAATGATAGCTCCTATTGTCTCTTTTGCTCAATATGAACATGAGGCTGAAAATAGGTCGAATAATTCATCCAATAGCAGGGATATTGCAACTGATTTTATTTATGATCTAAATAATTCTGAAATTCCTTTAGATGTTATTCTTAGTCAATGGGTAATCGTCGAAGAACCATCAGATGAGTTATATGATTATTTAGAAGTAAGTCTTGAAGAAATCAGACTAAACTTAAGCTACAAAAACATTGATCAGATAGAAATAAAGAACTATAATGAAATGCCTAAAAAGGAAATTCGGGACATTGATCCTGAAGGCTTAAACGTTAACAACATGTATTTCATTTATTATAAAAACAGGTTGGTTACAAGTGTCTATGTTGAGGGTGATAAGATTGGGTCATTTACATTAGTTTCGAAAGGAAATGAAATGGCACACTTTGTTCTTTATTAACAAAAAATCATTTTTTCTAATGTTTTCTTGCAAATATCAAAAACATCTTTGATATTTGTTCAACTAACAATGACAGCAATACAATTCAATACAGCTTGGTGGTGGCACAACAATTAATGTTGTGGCAGACACCTATTGGTTGAATTTAAAGAACTAAATAATAGTGGGCTTGCCTTTTCGGCAAGCCTTTTTTATTAAAAAATAATGAAAGAAATATTAGCCCATCTATTCGAATATAAGTCCTTCAGCAGAAAAGAGGCTTATGATATATTGACAAATATTGCTACTGGCAAATATGATAGCCATCAAATTGCAGCATTTATGACCATTTATGGTATGCGTAGCATTAAAGTAGAGGAACTTGGAGGATTCCGAGATGCGATGTACGATTTATGTAATAAGGTTGACTTTACTGGATACGATTTAATTGATATGTGTGGGACTGGAGGTGATGGAAAAAACACGTTCAATATTTCAACGTTGGCTTCTTTTGTGGTAGCAGGGGCTGGCTATCATGTAGCAAAACATGGAAATGTAGGGGTATCTTCAGGATGCGGATCTTCTAATGTGATGGAATATTTAGGGTATACATTTACGAATGATAAGGCTGTTTTGGAAAAACAATTGGAAACAGCCAACATTTGCTTTCTGCATGCACCCCTATTTCATCCTGCGATGAAAACCGTAGCACCTATCCGAAAGGCACTTGCAGTAAAAACATTCTTCAATATGTTAGGTCCATTAACAAATCCCGCAAATCCAAAATTCCAATCTGTCGGAGTATTTAGCCTTGAACTTGCTAGATTATATGCCTATCTATACCAGAATACAGAGAAACAATATAGCATCATCCATGCACTAGACGGGTATGATGAAATATCATTAACAGGTGATTTCAAGGTAATAAATAATCAAGGAGAAAATTACTATACGGTTGAAGAATTAGGTTTTACAGAAGTTAATCCAAAAGATTTAACAGGAGGAGACTCGGTGGAACAGGCTGCAAAAACCTTCCGCCAGATTATTGAAGGCAATGGAACAGATGTGCAAAACAATGTGTTGTTGACCAATGCTGCATTTGGCATAAAGACTTTCCATCCGGAAAAAAGTTTTGGCGACTGTTACTATGAGGCTGAATCTTCATTATTAGGCCACAAAGCTTTAGAGAGTTTTAAAAAGCTTGTCAATGCCTAAGAATTTATTGATAAAGGTTTGCGGGATGAAGGAGCGAAACAATATAATTCAGCTCACAGAATTGCCGATTGATTATATTGGCCACATCTTTTATCCTAAATCAGCACGCTATGTTGAAGGATTAATTGACGTGGATCTCCCTGCAAGGATAAAAAAAACCGGTGTCTTTGTTAATGTCGGTTTAAATGGAATTCTTGATCAGGTAAAAAAACATTCTTTAAATACCGTTCAATTACATGGCAATGAAAGCGCTGAACTTGCGGAATCCCTTAGGGATACTGGAATAGAGGTTATCAAAGCTTTTGGGATAGACAGCAACTTTGCCTGGCATCAACTTGAAGGATATCTAAATCATGTCGATTATTTTCTTTTTGACAGCAAAAGTCCACAATATGGCGGAACAGGGGAAACATTCGATTGGCAAAAATTAAAAGAGTATCCCTTTGACAAACCTTATTTTTTAAGTGGAGGACTATCATTAGAAAACCTTAATGAGGCGCTACAGTTTGAGGATAATAGATTAGTAGGCTTGGATTTAAATTCAAAATTTGAAATTGAGCCAGGATTAAAGAATATTGAAAAATTAAAATTAGCACTGAAAATTATACGAAATGAGCAAATATCAAGTAAATAGCAAAGGATATTACGGTCCTTTTGGAGGGGCTTACATTCCTGAGATGCTCTATCCCAATGTGGAGGAACTGCAAAATCAATACTTGGAAATTATAGAAGATCCGACCTTCAAGAAAGAATTTGAATCCTTATTACGTGATTATGTTGGCAGACCATCTCCACTATATCATGCGCAAAGGCTTTCAGAAAAATATAATGCAAAAATATTCCTTAAAAGAGAAGACCTAAACCATACCGGTGCACATAAGATTAACAATACGATCGGTCAAATCTTATTGGCTGAAAGACTTGGTAAAAAAAGGATCATTGCAGAAACAGGTGCGGGTCAACATGGTGTAGCAACTGCGACAGTTTGCGCATTAAAAGGATTGGAATGTGTTGTTTATATGGGAGAGATCGATATTGAGAGGCAAGCCCCAAATGTTGCTAGGATGAAGATGATGGGTGCGAAGGTGGTTGCAGCTACTTCGGGAAGTAAAACTTTAAAAGATGCGACCAATGAGGCCTTGCGTGACTGGATTAATAATCCAGTAGATACCCACTATATCATCGGCTCTGTAGTAGGTCCACATCCATATCCAGATATGGTTGCTCGGTTTCAATCGATTATATCAGAAGAAACCAAAAAGCAATTGTTAGAAAAAACAGGGAAAGAAAACCCTGATATTGTAATGGCCTGTGTTGGAGGCGGATCAAATGCGGCGGGGATGTTTTATCATTTCTTAGATGAAGAAGATGTTCAATTAATTGCCGTTGAGGCTTCTGGCCATGGAGTTGATAGCGGTGAATCCGCGGCGACTACTGTTTTAGGTCATGAAGGTGTTCTTCATGGCAGCCGTTCCATCCTAATGCAAACAGAAGATGGACAGGTAATTGAGCCCTATTCCATATCCGCAGGATTAGACTATCCAGGTATCGGTCCACAACATGCTTGGCTTTTTAAATCAGGTAGAGGAACATACGTTAGCGCAACGGATGATGAAGCTATGCAAGCGGGTCTATTACTCACGAAACTAGAAGGCATTATCCCGGCTATTGAAAGTTCGCATGCATTGGCTCATCTTGAAAAAATGAAATTTAAAGGGGATGAGACAGTGGTTATTTGTCTTTCAGGGCGAGGAGATAAGGATTTGGATAATTACATGAAATATTTCGGTTTTTAGTATGATACAAATTAATAAACAAGCAAATGGTTTGCTATCCATATATTTTACTGCAGGATACCCAAGCATTGACAGTACATTAGATATTGCGGAAGCTCTCGAGAAAGCAGGTGCTGATTTTTTAGAAATCGGATTTCCCTATTCAGATCCTGTTGCCGATGGACCTACCATTCAACACAGTTCAGAAGTCGCTCTAAAAAATGGAATGACATTAAAAGTTTTATTCGAACAATTAAAAGATTTAAGAAAAAGAGTTCGTATTCCTGTTTATTTAATGGGATATGTAAATCCAGTTATTCAATTTGGGGTTGAAAATTTCTGTAAAGCCTGTAAAGAAGTGGGTGTTACTGGCACGATCATACCTGATTTACCGATGTATGAATATGAAGATTTGTACCAAGGAATTTTCGAGGAAAATCAAGTTAGCAACGTGTTTTTAGTTACTCCCCAAACATCTGATTCGAGAATTAAAAAGATCGATTCACTATCGACAAGTTTTATCTACCTCTTGTCTTCCAATGCAACAACTGGTACACAGCTAAATGTTGAGGAACAATCGGAAGCCTATTTCAATAGGATAAAAGAAATGGATTTAAAGAATCCTTTAGTTATTGGATTTGGTATTCATAATAAAGAAACCTTTGAAAAAGCGACAAAATATGCCAATGGAGCCATTGTGGGCACTGCATTTGTGAAGTTATTGGCCGAAGATGATTATTTGAAAAAGATTCCAGGTTTTATAAAATCCATTAAAGGATAATAGATTAAAGAGGGGGACGATAGTTTGTCCCCCTTCTTATTAATTAACTCTTCTCAGAATTTTGTTGGCTAGGAAAACTACCAAGATTCCTGCAGTAACAAGGCTAACTAAGCCTGCATACAACAGATTTGGGTGTGCAGCTAATGTTTCCATAAAAATATAGGTTTATAAAGTACTAAGTCGATTCTAATATAATTAGTGTGAATCCAATTGACAAGAAAAAATTACAATTAATTATCCACATAATAGGTCTATCTTTCCTATCTTTGGGGCAAAGATGAGAAAAATTGTAGCCATATGCTTACTATTGATTTATTCTGTATGCAGTACAGG
>JBEBTR010000204.1:0-4905 GCA_040393725.1 Sphingobacterium endophyticum
ACATAAGACAATAGCTATTGTCTATTCTTCCCCATGTTAAGCGTGTCATTCTTCATCGCAAGATGAAGAAACTATTTTTAAGCTGAGTCAGGGAGGCCGCTATTTTCCGGTTTTTAGGAATTTATATACCATTCCTAACATGAAATATTGTCTTAAGGTTAAAGTTTGGGAGTAATTAGTAGAATTTCCATAGCTGCTGAAATTATTGGAAACATTTTGATTAAGAATATCAAAAGCGGAGAACTTTAATTCACCTTTTCCTAAAATTGGATAATAAACTGATGCATTTAAAATGTTTAGATTTCTTCTATCACCGTTAATCCCAACAACTTGATTTTTTACAGTAAATGAACTTTCTATTCTAAATTTCTTGATGTTATTTAATAGTAATGTTGCTCCTAAGCTTGTATTGGTGTTGTTAATGTTTTTAAAATTTTCGGAATCATATTTAAAATTAGTTTTATTAATTCCCATAGCGAACGTTGGGGTAAATGTGAAAGCACTTTTATAGCTGAATGTTACTGTATTATTCCAATTTCCATAAAATTGAGTGGCAAGATTTTCTTCATTATTTGACATGCTGTAATTTTGGTTAGCGTATACGTATGAATATGTAGAAAAACTTAAGTTCCAATTTTTATTTTGAAGGAATGTTTTTGAAAATGAAATATTGGTGCCGTACGAATCAGTTGGTCCAGCTTGATAAGATTGGTTAGTTCCAGTGCTGTTTTCAGTATTGTAGGTATTTGCATATCCTATGCTATTGTCTTTTGTTGAATAATTTGCAGAAATAAAGAAATTGATTTTTGATTTATTGAAAAACTTATTATACCTAATAGCATATCTTTCTTCAATAGTGTTATCAAAAAAGGGACTTGCTAATTGTATTCGGGTGGGGTATAAATCTGAATTAACAGAAACTATACTATAGAAATTAGGAGCTGAAAAAGACTTATTGTAGTTTAGATTTAGGTTTTTATAAGTGATGCTAAAATCGGGAAGCCAATAAGAATTTTCATTTTTCAGGTTCTCACGTTTTTGATAGTAATCAAAGTTATTGGATTGACTTGCATACTTAATTCCTATTGAAATAGGAAGGTCTTTAATTAAACTTATATTCCATTTTGTTCCAGCATAGAATACATTGTTTTTTAATCCTTTATTATTAGCAACATCATTCCTGTTGGAGAATTCATCAGCATTAATCTTGTTAAGTATATCTTCTGTTTCCCATTGATTTCCATTTATTTGTTGTGCATAGAGATCGAAATTAATTTTTTTATGAATAGGGACTTGTAAGTTAATATTATGTTCAAGATTTTGTGTTTGATTATTAGAATTTTCTATTTGATGCTGAAGGATTGTACTATCATTAAAGAGAAAATAACGGCTATTAGAATTGTTATCACGAATTCCTGATCCATTATTATTTCTTAAATTATGGTTAAAAGATAAAAGCCATTTATTTTTAAACTTCTTTTCGATATAAAATGAATGGTAATAATTGAATCTTTTGTTGTTATTTGAACTATTACTTTCAGAACGTAGAACATAATCTGCTTCATTTCTCCAACTTTCGGAATTGCCCATATAGTCAGAAGTATGTTTTGATTGTGTTAAATTTGTTGAAAATGTAAATTGTGATGTAGTATCAATATTATATCTAATAAATGCTTTTAATTCGTGATTGAAATTCGAATTTTCATTTATGCTATTTCCCTTTGATTGCTCTAAAATTTCATTATAAAAGCTATTGCCAGTTCGGCTGTTATCACTATAAAAATCGTGCTGGCCATAATTATACATTAAATTAGTTTTTAATTTTTTTGCAATATCATAGTTTACATTTACTCCAGCAGATATCTGATTCATTAGTCCATTAGAACTCCAATAGGTATAACTATTGTTTTCCATTCTATTCATACCTCCATGCTCATTAAGTTCTGAATAATCAAATCCTTGCCTATTTATATTATTTGCAAAACCAATAAAACTGACTTGTAATGTGTCACGGAAGGTGTTTATCAATGCTCCTGATTCATAGCGGTCTCTGGTAGCCGCACCTCCGTAAAATTTTCCAAAATTGGCCTTTAGAAATTCTTTCTTCATTTTCAAGTTTATTACAATGGGCAATTCTGAATCATCTAGAATTTCTCTTTTAGATTCACCTTTATCCTTAATGACCTGCACAATATCTATTAATGAAGCATCTAAATTACGAGTTGCTATTTTAAGGTCCTGGGCGAAGAAATCCTTGTTATTAACTCTAACGCCACTCACTTCTCGTCCTTGATAATATATGGATCCGTCTGCGTTCACTTGTAGACCGGGTAAAATCCTGATTAATTCCTCCACAGTAGCGTTTGGCCTGGTTTTAAAATAATCTGCTTTATATTCTAAAGTATCACCATTTAAACGGATAGGAGGAACAGCTGTAATTGATATTTCTTCAATTGTATTTCCTTTTAATATGATGCTGTCCATCTTATATTTTTCGCCGGGTTTTAAATTTATTTTTCTTTGGAAGGGTGAGCTATTTACATGGGAAACAAAAAATAATAGTTCTTTATTTGCTGGTATTTTTACCAGATCAAATTCACCTTTTTCGTTTGTAAGGGCGTAAGTTATCACAATTGAGTCTTTTTCAGAAACAACTGAAACTGTCGCTTTTTCTAACGGTTTAAATTCGGAATCATATACATGTCCTAGGATAGATGAATTGTTCTGGGCGAAACTTAAATTCATTATTAAAAGAAAGATAGACAGGAGATAAAATCTTATCATTTAGGAATTGGCGTTTGGTTATTCTAAAATAATATAATTTTTTAGCAATAATTACCCCGAAATTTGATTTAACATAATTTAGCATTAACCATATTTTTTAATTTTTTCTTTTCCATTAAGGATCAGGGAGATCTTACCTAAGAATAAGGAAGATTACCTTTAAAAAGGGGTTTTATGCAATAGATTGTTATTGAGGGGAAATTCTTTAAAAAAACGTATTTTTGCGGAATTATGGGAAGAAGAATACCTCAGGAGAAGAAATTTATTTCAGACGTTGAAATAGTTGATATTGCCGAAGAAGGCAAGGGCGTTGCCAAGCACGATAATTTAGTTTTGTTTATAGAGCGTGCGGTGCCTGGTGATGTGTTGGACGTAGAGTTGGTTCGAAAGAAAAAGAATTTTGCTGAGGGGAAAATTTCTGCGGTAAAAAAGGGTTCGGAATATAGAATAGATCCATTTTGTTCACATTTCGGGGTATGTGGTGGTTGTAAATGGCAGCACATGACCTATGACTCTCAATTAAAGTTCAAAGAGCAATATGTTGGGAATGCGTTATCAAGAATTGGCAAAGTTGACGTTTCTGGGATGGAGCCTATATTGGGTTCAGTTCAGACCGAATATTATAGAAATAAGCTTGAATATACATTCTCCAATAAGCGTTGGTTAACGAGCCTTGATGAGGTCGAGCCTACAGACTCGATGGATGCTCTCGGTTTCCATGTTCCAGGAAGGTTTGATAAGATATTAACGATAGATCACTGTTACCTTCAACAAGATCCTTCAAACGAATTGAGGAATAGCATTTTTGAATTTGCTAAAGAAAATTTCATGTCCTTTTATGACTTGAGAGAACATGAAGGGTCTCTGCGAAACTTGATTATCAGAACCTCGTCCACCGGAGAGCTGATGGTCATTGTTGTGTTTGCCTACCCAGAAGAGGGACAGGTGGAAATGCTGATGTCTTTTATCCAAGCAAAGTTTCCAGAAATAACATCTTTATTATATATCATAAATCAAAAACGTAATGATACCATTTTTGATCAAGACATACATGTTTATGCGGGTAGAGATTTTATCTATGAGGAGATGGAAGGATTAAAGTTTAAAGTTGGACCAAAATCATTTTATCAAACCAACTCAAGACAAGCCTATGAATTATATAAGATTACAAGGGAATTTGCGGACTTAAAAGGAGATGAGTTAGTTTATGACCTATATACCGGAGCTGGAACAATTGCAAATTTTGTTGCAAGATCAGCAAAGGAGGTTATTGGCGTTGAATATGTTCCTTCAGCCATTGAAGATGCAAAGATCAATTCAGCAACCAATGGTATTGACAACACAAAATTTTATGCTGGCGATATGAAGGATGTACTCACTTCCGATTTCATAAACGAGCACGGCAAACCAGATGTTGTGATTACAGATCCACCGAGAGCCGGCATGCATCCAGATGTTGTAGAAAGAATTTTAGAGATGGAGAGTGAAAAAGTGGTTTATGTCAGTTGTAATGCTGCTACTCAGGCACGTGATTTGGAGAGTTTAACAAGTAAGTATGAGGTTGTTAGGATAAAGCCTGTTGATATGTTTCCTCATACCCAACATGTTGAGAATGTAGTATTATTAAAATTAAAGAAATAAATGGATTTACAAGAACTACTAAATAAAGGGCCGGAGGAAGAAGGTAAACCAAGTAAAGGTAAAAGTCCTTTGGTAAGTTTAAAGTCTGACTTAGATTTTTACAAGGATTCAATTCAAGAAGTTTCTTCAGAGATGATGGCAGAAGGGTATACGTTGTATCCAATATTTGTTGCGCACCAGTTAAAGGTTGATTTAGGTGAATTAATATTAGATAAAGATGAATTGAATACACAATGGAGTATTCAAGCGAGTTCATTAGAAGAGTTTGTAGATAGAGGTATAATTAAAGAAGATAAGAAGGATTTTTTTATTAAAAATTTCAAATCTGCAAATGAATTTATGTGTCTTTTTGTGGTTGTACCAGAAGGGGCGAATTTTGTTTTCTATCCTTATAATACCTAGTGATTTAAAACTTTTTAACATTTGCTAGTCAAAAGTATTATTACCTTTAAAATTGGATGTATAATAAAGTAAAATATA
>JBEBTR010000205.1:0-4886 GCA_040393725.1 Sphingobacterium endophyticum
TTTAGGTTAATAATTGGTTTGGTAAAATCCTGAGCTTCCCCAGCTCAGGATTTTTATTTTAATACCTGTTAAAAAACCTTAAAAACCCACTTTTGGCATAGTAAATGTAATAATCCAATTTGTAACATCGTTATTACAATAGATTAATTAAACATATAACAAATTCAAATCTTATGAATGAACTATTTTTTTCAGCCATGTTTATCGGAAGTTTACTTTTTGGAAACCCTGAAACCAAAGAAATTCCTTCAGAATTAAATATCAATCAAATGGAAATTCCTCAAGCTGACCCAAAAGGTAAACTTGAATTGATTTCTAATACGAAAACAGATTTTACTTTTAAATTGACCGGTGATCAAACTAATGATCGTCTAGAAATTTTAATCAATGACCAATTGATTAATACTTCTATCGATAATGGTCAGTTTACTTTGAGTCGTCCCGAAAAAACTGAAAACAATTCTTTTAAGGTTGATGTCAAAGCAAACAACAGTTTAACTTCAAAATCATATGCAAGCTATGTTATTAGCTTCTAATCTCAATTAAATATTAGTATAGAAGCCGTACCCAATTGGGTGCGGCTTCCATTTTTATTATATTTAGCTATGCTTACAAACTTTAAGATTAAGAACTTAATTTATTTATGCTATGAAGGTTTTGAAATAGACCTTCACAACTTTTATAATTTTTCAATTAGCAATCTTGAGGTTCATCCTGACCTAATCATTATCCCTTTCCAAAGGTTAAACAATAATATTTCTGCGGAATCTCCCTTTTCAAATATCACATTTACAGCATACAATTATTCTTATTTCCAAAATAGTGACCCATCTATTGAATTACTATCAGACGACCATACCTTAAGTGAACTGACTTTCTACCCTTCGGATGACCGTCAAAACAATACTTTTTTAATAGATCAAGAAGATCCAAAAGAAACGGATGATCTTATATTGAATTTTTGCAGCGACCGAATTATACGTCTAAAAGCTGAAAAAATTATCGTAACTCACCAAACTCCCCCTCTCTGAATTCTTGAAAGAATTTTTCCAACTCCTCTTGTGTGTTGATGGCTTTACTTTTTTTTGTTAATACAAATTAACCTGAAATAACTCCCTCACTTATTATGAATTGCCTTATGTTAAATAATTACCATTTGGAAACCTATTAAGTTTTGGATAAATTGTAGTAATTAATCCCGGTTATTGATTTCTAGTAAAAAAATTCATGAAGGCACTAAAGAACGATCCCCCTACCTGTACGGAAAACTTATTAGCGATGCGAGACACACTTGATATTTTAGGTGGAAAATGGAAATTATTGATCCTACATTATCTAATCACTCGTGAAAAAGAAGTGAATACATTTAAAAAGATCCAACGTGAAGTTTTAGGAATTTCTGCCAAGGTATTGACCAAAGAATTGAAAGACCTTGAAATCAATATGCTTGTTGAAAGGGAAGAATTAAATACCAAACCTAAGACAGTAGAGTATCGGATTACGGATTACGGCAGGTCATCGAAAGATCTAATCAAACAATTGGTTTATTGGGGAAAGAACCATCGCTACAAAATGCTCCAATCTAAATAATATATACCTTGATTTTTCATCGGTGAAAATTCGCTTCATTTCCTTATGATTTTTCACCGAGTCAACTCCATCTTTTACCGAGAAAGTGAAAGAACTGGCCTATTTCGCCTGTTATAGCGTCTTTTTTGACTATACCTTTGGTGTATCAAATAAGAAATAATAAATAAAAACATATAACAGGTACAACCACTAAAAAAATAAGTCATGAAAAATCTAGTAAAAACATTCGCAATCGCAGGTCTATTATTCGCATCATCAGTTACAGCTTTCGCAGTTGATAAAGACAAAGACAAATTAAACACTGCAGTCGTAGAAAATGTAGTTGATGCATATATCAACACTACTGTAAAAGGAAATGTTGAACATGTTGACGACCTTTTCGGAAAAGATTTCACCCAAAAATTCAATACGGAATATAAACAAGCTCCGATAGCTAGAGCTTCTTATATCAAACAATTGAAAAGCCAAAAAGGGATCACCTTCAATTGTGACACCGACTACCAAGTTGTGGAAACTGCTGGAAAATATACGCTAGCTAAGGTTTCTTTAAACTTCTCAAACTTTAAACGTACTGACTACTTGACCATGATCCAAGATCAAGACGGATGGAAAATCACAGAAGTAAATTCAGTTTACGAACAGAAATAAATCAATTAGAATACAAAGGTTATTATTCACACATGGTTATTCCACGTCTTACGACGTGGAATTTTTTTATCCTACAACCTTCTACCAACGATCCCAAAACATTGGTGGTTCGATTCCAAGCGCTCTTAAGTAAACATAACCTTGAGCACGGTGATGAATCTCATTATCCAAAAAATAAACAATGTTTTGATTGATTGGAAAATTAAACTCTCCAAATAAATTGAAATCTTCCTTTAATTTATCTTCTGAAATCTGATTGTAGTATTCTGTAATCAAGGGTGTTTGACGATCCCATTCTGCTAATAAAGCCTCTTTGGTATCAAATGGTAAATCATGATTGTATTTGCTGATTCTGTTATTGACAATATCTTCCAAACCTGGTAAGCCAATACTTAGCAATTCCTTCACCATATCGCTAAATGGACGCATTACTCCTATCTTGAATTCAAAAAGATCCTTTTCTGGAAATTTCTCAATTGTTTTTCTCGTTAAGGTTCTATGGCCTTGCCAATTGTTTAAAAATGCTTCCTTGGTCAAAAATGCTTGTGTGCTCATAAATTTTTCTTTTTAATGATTGAATAATCAAATCTACAAAGCATCAATGACAGCCTTTTGTCAACAGGTTTTAAACATATTAAAGTAATCTGCCTACAGGATACAACCCGTAATTATGCTCATAATGATGCGTCCTTTTATATATCCATTCCAATTGGGCTCTTCCACTCCCGGCTAATTTCGGATCAGCCTTTTTAGCGTCCTCGAACTCTTTTTTAAGCTTCAAATCATTCCTTAACAATTCTGCTGCTGTATCCTCAAATATATACGCCGAAAAATATTCTTTCTGGGATAGAATAGCGTCAAAGAAGTTCCAATTGAAAAACGAATCCATTCCTTGCGGCTCTAAGGTTTCAACGATATATCGGTTCATGGGCTGGTTAGTTTCTACAACCCAATCTCCTGCATAAAAAGGAACCTTCATCTTCTTTGAGCTTACTTCTACTGAATGATGTGGATAATGACCTTCATAAGCTGAGCTCTGTGTTTTATAGCTGCTGATATAATACATTTCAACATCAATAACTTGGTCCTTACCCAATTGCCTCATTTGCACCGAATTCGTCTTCATCAATTCGATTAAACGATCATATGCTTGAGGTATAATATAGGCTTTTGGTTTCTTGATGACTACATTTGGTTTATAGCTGCTGAAATATGGAACTTGTTTTTGAAAGGGCTTGCTTCGGTCATAATATAACCGATCCTCTCCAGAAACCTCACTCTTCTTTTTCCCGGATTCAAAACCCATGAAATTAATGGACTCAACGCGACTAGTGTCCAAGCTCCAACTCACAGGAAATTCCACCTGATCCACCAGCATCTGTTTAATCCTCTTCCTTAAGGCAACTAAATCCTTCGACTCCTTAATCGTAACTTCATACAAACTCTTCATCAATGCATAAGTCGATTCCACCCTTTGCTGGTACGGTTTCCACATATGCGTCTCAGGCATATAACCAATTGTATTATGTAATGCCGCATAACCAGTTGAATATCTAGGACTTTCCAAAAAAGAAACTAAACCGCTCTCAGGAGTTTCACCTTTTGAATTTACATAAGGAACCATCGGAAATCCAGCCTTCTCCATTCTTTTATAAAGCTCATCTGTGAATTTTGATTTCATATATGGAGCAAGTTCCTTATGCAATTTGTCCTTATGCGTTTCTATTAACGTCATGACATATTGGTAATCCGCACCATTGCTCGTATGGGTATCGAAGAAAACATCAGGATCCCATGTATTGAAAATCTTTTGAAACAGTCTGGAATTCCTGGTATCACCCTTTATAAAATCCCTGTTTAAATCATAATGTTGCCTTGAACCACGAAATCCATATTCAGTAGGACCATTCTGATTTACTCTAGACTCACCCCTATTCAACATACCCGCAATATTGTATACTGGTATCACACAAAGCACCAAATTATCAGGCAGTTTATTTTCCGTTAATAAATCCCTCACAAACATCATAGACGCATCAATCCCTTCTGGCTCGCCCGGATGTATGCCATTATTGATCAACATGACTGCTTTTCCCTTGGCCTTAATAATTTTCGGATCAAAATCACCATCCTTGGACAGGACGATAACCTGCAATGGCTTCCCAACATCTGTTAACCCTACATCAATAATTTTCGCATCTCTACGCCCCTTCAACAAACTCGAATAATAGTCAACTAATTCCTGATAGGTAACCGTAGTATTTTTCTTAGCATCCAGTTCGTAAGGGATTTTTTGAGCAATTAAGTTCATATGGAATGAACCCATTAATATAGCCGCTAAAGCTATGCTTTTTATTAGATTTTTGTTCATTTGGTTAATAGACATAAGACATTAGACAAAAGACATAAGAGCCGAGACAGTTTTTCCATATCTAAATAGATATGACCGGTTTTATACTTTGTCATTTATATCAAATATAGACATAAGACAAA
Source organism: Sphingobacterium endophyticum (assembly GCA_040393725.1). Taxonomy (GTDB): domain Bacteria; phylum Bacteroidota; class Bacteroidia; order Sphingobacteriales; family Sphingobacteriaceae; genus Sphingobacterium; species Sphingobacterium endophyticum_A. Next base: position 4,732 of record JBEBTR010000205.1, read on the forward strand.
AGACATAAGACATAAGAGCCGAGACAGTTATCCATTTCTAAATTGAGTTAACCGGTTTTATACTTTTGTCATTTTCATCAAATATAGTTAAAAGTGGTTTAGGTGATAAAGTTCATCCTTAAATAAAAAAGTGCTGTCCTCTCGAACAGCACTTT
>JBEBTR010000206.1:0-4851 GCA_040393725.1 Sphingobacterium endophyticum
CAAGCTTTACATCCGATTAGCAAGGTGGCATCAGGCGGGGAGCTATCCAGAGTGATGTTGGCTATAAAATCCTTGGTTGCCAAAACCTCGGCCTTACCAACCATAATTTTTGATGAGATTGATACAGGTATTTCTGGAGAAGTGGCATTAAGAGTAGGGGAGCTTATGGAAGAACTTGCCGAGAATATGCAAGTTATCAGTATTACGCACTTACCACAGATCGCTTCTCAAGGAAATAGCCACTTTAAAGTGTATAAAGAAGATAAAGGAAATAAGACAAAATCGAATATAGTGTTGATGAATGAAGAGGAGAGGGTACTAGAGATTGCACAAATGCTGAGTGGTGCCAATCCTGAAGATACGGCAATCAAACATGCCAAAGAGATGTTGAAATAATACAAAAAAAGCATTCCGATTTGGAATGCTTTTTTTATTTCTTAGTTGCCCGGATCAGCATCAGTTAAAACAATTTTAACTCGCATTGGATCTGGAGCTTGGTCTCCTGTAATGTCATAAGCATCAAGATATACCTTGCCAACAGAATAAGCAGCATTATATCCATGACCGCGAAGTCCTTCAGTTGGAACATTGTAGAAAGTTCCTTTTTCATCTTCAAATTGAATAGAAACATCTACATGCCCATCTTCAAAATACAAATCATCTAAATCTGCAATATTTATGGTTGTTGTATACTCTTTTGCTGCTGTTTTTGTCCAATTTGCTGAAGAAATTGGAAAATAATAACTTTTTCCTGCAAGGACTGTCGTATTATATTCTTTAGTACAAGAGCTAAAACTTACAAGTGAAGCAGTACCAATAGCTAGTGCTAATAAAAGTTTTTTCATGAGTGGTAATGTTGTTATTAGTAAATAATTTCGTTCGTTTCTTTTATACAGACACATAAATCTGCATAAAGTTTAAAATGAATAACAAAATCATTGCCATTTTTTGTTATATTTTAAATAACAGTAGGCTTTACCTTATTGTTTTATGTTTTTCAGCCTGTTAACTGAAAAGATTTTTATTGCATTCCCTTCTTTAGTCAATAGTTTTTCGTCCTTAAAATCAGCCAACATTCTACTTATAGTTTCATTTGCAGTACCTGCTAGCGCAGCCAAATCATCCCTGGAGATTTTAATCGTGACCTCATCCGCTTCTGAATCAGATTTTTCCGCAACGTTGACCAATGCGTTGGCAACCCTTTTACGGACAGAATCATATGCAAAACCCAACATTTGCTCCTCTTTCTCACGAATGTTCTGCGAAAGAACTTTAATAAGTTTAGAAGCAATTCCTGGTTTTTTGTATAACAATTCAAAGAAGTTGTCTTTATGGATCAAGGCAACTTCAGCATCTTCCAATGTCGCTGAATTATCTCCATATTTTATGTTCAACAGAACAGATTCTAAACCAAAGAATTGTCCTTCTACAAAAATATTGGTCGATAGTTCTCTACCATCCTTGTAATTTAAAAAGCTTCGAACTTTTCCTTTTTTTATGTAGTAGACATACACAGGTGTATCGCCAGCTTCATATATGGTTTGTTTTTTCTTAATGTTTTTGGTTCTGCCATGGTCGGCTAAATCCTGCAATAGATAGGCTTGTTCTTGTTCGTCCAACCTTAAGCTATCCATATTAGGTTCAACCTTCACATTCAATTGTGCACGCTTTTTAAATCGGCTTTCGATGGCATTCAGCAATTCCATATCATCAAATGGTTTTGTTAAATAATCATCGGCGCCCATTTCCATGGCTTTTCTTAGGTCCGCCTTTTCTGCTTTGGCAGTTAAGAAGATGAAGGGAATTTGTTGTGTATTTTCATGCTTGTTGAGCATGTATAAAACACCGTATCCATCTAATTCCGGCATCATAATATCACAAAGAATTAAATCAGGCTTATGCTTTATGGCCATATCTACTCCCGTTTTACCTTCTTCGGCAACAAGAACAGAATATTCACCTGTTAATTCCAGTATTTCAGCAGTGCTTTCCCGAATGTCACTGTTGTCTTCGATAATTAATATCTTTCTTTTTTCCATTACTCTTGGATAAAAAACATCTTAAAAATTGCACCTTGGTTCACTTCAGACCAGTATTCTAATTTTCCACCCATCAATTCAACATAGCGTTTTACAATATTCAACCCCAATCCCGTACCTGGAATATTTCCTGTATTGTTCGCTCTAAAGAACGGTTCGAACAAATTAGTTTGTTCTTCCAAAGGAATTCCAATACCATTGTCTTTTACGGTAACTAACAATTGATTTCTACCTAATTGAGTATTAAACTCAATAAAAGTATCCTCTCCCGAATATTTAATCGCATTGGAAACCAAATTAATTATGCTATTCTTGAGCAGGTTTGAATCAATAAAGAATCCAGATTCTTCCCCTGTATGCTGATAGATGATATGCTGATTTTTTTTGCAGATCATCTGCATCTCTTCAGCGATTTCTTCTCCAAGATGGACAATATTTGTATTCGTTTTATTGACTACCACGACTCCTGCCTCCAATTTTTCTAAATTCAGGAAGTCGTTTAAAATAGTATTCAATAATTGTACGGAGCTTTTGATTCTTGTTGTATGCTTTTCAATAGGTCCATATTCCTCCTTTTCAACATATCTGTCGATTAAGGATGCAGAGAGCTGAACGGAACTTAATGGAGTTCTAAATTCATGAGATGCCATAGAAACGAAGCGAGACTTTAACTGACTTAGTTCTTTTTCTTTTTCCAAAGAAACACTAACATCTGCTTTTGCCCTTTCTAACTCTGAAACTAATTTGATAAGATCTTTTGTTCGTTCTCTTACTTTCAATTCCAGTTCTTGGGTATGTTTTTTAAGTTCGTTTTCAGCCTGTTTCTCCTTAGTCAGGTCATGAATAAATCCTGTAAAAATCTTACGGTCTTTATAAAAGACCTCGCTAACAGCTAGACGGAAAGGGAAGGTGGAACCATCTTTTTTTAATCCCCTTACCTCACGGCCAATTCCTATAATTCGCTTATTGCCTGTTTCTTCATAATTGGCAATATATCGATCGTGATTTGACCGGTCGGGTTCTGGCATCAATACCGAGATATTCTTGCCGACAACTTCTTCCGATTGGTAGCCAAAAAGTTCCAGTGCAGCCGGATTGATACTTTCGACAATACCATGGTTATCGATGGTAATTATACCATCGATTGCATTATCGATTATGGCTTCTAATAGTCTAGCTGATTCTAACACAGTTCTACTTTACTAATTTTTTGTATTTTATTCTTTTTGGACCTATGTCTCCAAGGCGTTTCTTACGGTTTTCCTCGTATTCTGTATAGTTCCCTTCAAAGAAATAAACTTGAGAGTCTCCTTCAAATGCTAGGATATGCGTACAGATTCTATTTAAAAACCAACGGTCGTGGGAAATAATAACGGCACAGCCACCAAAATTCTCCAAACCCTCCTCCAGAGCACGCAGCGTATTAACATCAATATCATTTGTCGGCTCATCCAGTAACAACACGTTGGAGCCTTTTTTCAAGGTAATCGCCAAGTGAACACGGTTTCGCTCTCCTCCAGATAATACACCAACTTTCTTCTGTTGGTCACCGCCATTAAAATTGAATTTTGAAACATATGCTCTAGAATTCATCGCTTTATTTCCAAGCATGATATTCTCATTTCCTCCTGTAACATTTTCCCAAACAGTTTTATTAGGGTCCAAGTCATCATGCATCTGGTCAACATAGCCCAGAGCAACGGTCTCACCAACTCGGAAAGTTCCTGAGTCTGCCTGTTCCTGACCCGTGATTAATCTAAATAATGTGGTTTTACCAGCACCATTTGGACCAATAATCCCTACAATTCCCGCCGGAGGTAATGAAAAACTTAAGTTTTCAAACAGGATGCGATCGCCGTAAGCTTTACTAACATTATTTGCTTCAATAACGACATTTCCCAAACGTGGTCCTGGCGGAATAAACAGTTCTAATTTCTCTTCGCGTTCTTTAGTTTCTTCCGATGCTAATTTCTCATAATTATGTAAACGCGCCTTAGACTTCGCATGTCTTGCTTTTGGTGCCATTCTAACCCATTCCAACTCGCGTTCCAAGGTCTTTTGGCGTTTGGTTTCCGTTTTTTCCTCTTGTGATAAGCGTTTAGCTTTTTGATCTAACCATGAAGAATAGTTTCCTTTCCAAGGAATGCCTTCACCACGGTCTAGCTCTAGAATCCAACCTGCAACATTATCTAAGAAGTAGCGGTCGTGTGTTACCGCTATTACGGTACCTTTGTACTGTTGAAGGTGCTGCTCTAACCAATCGATGGACTCAGCATCCAAGTGGTTGGTTGGCTCATCCAATAACAAAACGTCAGGCTCTTGTAATAATAACCTACACATCGCAACCCTTCTGCGTTCTCCTCCTGACAAATTGGCAATTAAAGCGTCAGGCTCTGGACATCTTAGAGCGTCCATTGCCCTTTCTAATTTACTGTCTAATTCCCAAGCATTTGTAGCATCAATAATATCCTGTAATTCACCCTGTCTAGCTAAAAGTTTATCCATCTCATCCGGGTTTTCATAAACCTCTGGAAGACCAAATTTCTCATTGATTTCTTCATATTCTTTAAGGATGGAAGCGGTCTCCGCAACACCTTCCTCAACAATCTCTTTTACGGTTTTGCTGGGGTCTAATTCGGGTTCTTGAGCCAAATAACCCACAGAATATCCCGGAGAGAAGACAACCTCACCTTGGTAAGATTTGTCCAATCCAGCTATGATCTTTAATAAAGATGATTTACCGGAACCATTTAAACCAATTACACCGATTTTCGCTCCATAGAAGAAAGAAAGGTAAATGTTCTTAAGTACT
>JBEBTR010000207.1:0-4849 GCA_040393725.1 Sphingobacterium endophyticum
AGTCAATATAGTTTTTAATTTGGTTTAAATCCACCTTGGGGAAGGTGGATTTTTTTTTGCCATAAATTGTCAATATAGTTGTAATAGCAGGCAATATCGTTTAAGCTGATTTGTTGAATTGCCAATATCTTTGGTTAACAATTAAAATCTAAACGATGCAGAAAATCTTATTATCAACCTATATCTTATTCGGGGTGATGTTTAGTGCCTATGCACAAAACCGGGTCATAGTCCCTGTTCCTAGCACTCAGCCAAATAAGTATCAGTTAGAACAGATCAGCAGAAAATATGGGATGTTCATTCATTTTGGAATCAATAGCTTTCATGATCAAGAGTGGACGGATGGTTCAAAGCCGGCGAGCAGTTATAACCCTAAGGCTATTGATGCCAAGCAATGGGTAGAGACTGCGAAGAATGCCGGAATGAAGCATATTATCCTGGTTTCTAAACATCATGAGGGTTTCTGTTTATGGGACAGTAAGTACACAGATTATGATGTTGCAAATTCTCCAAACAAAACGAATGTTGTGGAGGAAGTTGCCAAAGAATGTAAAAAGCAGGGTATTAAACTAGGCTTATATTATTCTCTTTGGGATAGAAAGGAAAATCCAAACGTTAAGGATGTTTCAGCAGATCAGGCCTATAATGCCTATATGCTAAAACAACTGGAAGAGTTGCTCGATATGACCGGTAAATATTCGGATATCGTAGAATTATGGCTAGACGGCGGATGGGAGAAGGAAAATTACAGATGGCCAACTCAAGATATCTATAACTTGGTGAAGAAAAAAGCGCCAGCTTGTCAAATTGGAATTAACTGGAGTATTGGATCTCCAGAAAATGCGGATAAACATATGATCTTGCCGGATATGCAAAAGGACCATTTCCCTATTCGGTATTTTCCGAGCGATTTTAGATTAGGTGATCCTTATCTTCCTAGTAATCCTGATCCTAAGATCTTTTCAGCGCAGGGGAATAGCTATTACATGCCATTCGAGACTACGGTGGTTTTGGGTGAAAGATGGTTCTTTAACACAACGGATAAGAAATACAAAACATTGGAAGAGCTAGAAAATATCTATAAGAAGGCGACCGCACAAGACAACATTTTAATCCTGAACGTAGGACCAAATAGAGATGGTCGTGTGAAGGATTCTGATGTGGATATCCTGATGAAGCTGAAGGAAAAGCTCAAACTTTAAAAGAAAATACTCACCTAAACACATAAAACAAACATTTAATGATTTTAAATTTTAAAGTCCAGGACAAGCGGTTTCCATTATCAACCGGTGCTGGAAGCGATGCGGTTCATAAGGATCCGATCTATTCGTATGCCGTTACGGAATTGATTGATGATAGCGGTCATATCGGAACAGGGCTTGCCTTTACTATTGGAGCGGGAAATGAACTGGTCTGTCAAGCTGCTGCATTCTATGCGGAACAGTTGAAGGGTAAGGACATTGAGGAAATCATGGCCAATTTTGGTCAGGTTTTCAATGCATTAAGTAATGAGCAACAATTCCGTTGGTTGGGGCCACAGAAAGGGGTGGTACACCTGGCGCTAGCCTCGGTAACGAATGCTTGCTACGACCTGTGGGCTAAAAGAAGAGGAGTGCCGTTATGGAAATTATTGATTGATTTATCGGCGGAGGAGTTAGTCAATACTTTGGATCTATCCTACCTTGAGGATGAATTGACAAAGGATCAGGCGATTCAATTACTTCAGGATAATATGCGTAGCAGAGATATCCGCATGAATATCATTGAAAAAGGATACACAGGTTATGATACTTCCGTTGGCTGGTTTAATTACTCAGATGATCAGATTCGTGAAAATTGTAAAAAGGCAATTGATAACGGATTTACAGCGATGAAGTTAAAGGTGGGAAGTTCTGATCCACAACGGGATATCCGACGTGCGCATATCGTTAGGGAAGTTGCTGGGGATGCTGCCACAGTGATGTTGGATGCGAATCAGCAATGGACCTATCCTCAAGCTGTATCCATCTGTAATGAACTCAAGGAAATGAACCCATATTGGGTGGAAGAGCCAACCCATCCGGATGATATATTTGCCCATAAGAAATTGGCGGAGCTTGTTTCACCGATAAAAATTGCAATGGGCGAGCATGTTCCAAATAAGGTGATGTTCAAGAACTACCTTCAGTTGGGAGCAGCTGGTTTTGTACAGGTTGATGCGGTTCGTGTAGGTGGGGTCAGTGAATTTTTAACGGTGAGCCTCTTGGCAAGAAAGTTTAATATTCCAGTGGTTCCGCATGTCGGCGATATGGGACAATTGCACCAGCATTTGGTGTTGTTCAATCATATAAATATGGGCCATGAAGCTTTATTTTTGGAACATATTCCACATCTGAAATCCCACTTTGCCCATCCTGTAGATATTAAAAATGGAGTTTATAAAACACCAATGGAAATTGGTAGTAGTTGCGATTTATTATAAGATTTTACCATGCTGGGAAATATTGACTTAGGAATTTCTATTTTTTATATCCTTCTAATTTTGCTGGTCGGGATTTGGGCTGGGATGAGTAAAAAAGGGAAAAGTGGGGTGAAAACTGCAGATGGTTATTTCCTGGCTGGAAAATCCTTACGATGGCCAGCCATTGGGTTAGCCTTATTTGCTACCAATATTTCAACTGTTCATTTGGTAAGTCTTGCACAGAGTGGATTTGATACCGGCTTACTCAATGGAAATTTTGAATGGATGGCGGCCTTTACTTTAATTCTGCTTGCCTTATTCTTCGTTCCGTTTTATTTAAAGTCTGGGGTTGCAACCTTGCCTGATTTTCTGGAAAGGCGTTATGATCGGGCTAGCCGAGATTGGTTGACGATTATTTCTATCGTTTCAGCGATAGTGATTCACATTGCCTTTTCGATGTTGGCAGGAGGAATTGTTCTGAAAACCTTATTCGGATTCAATATGTACTTGAGTATTGGTGTCATCTGCATTATCACAGGTATCTATACAATATTGGGAGGATTGAAAGCGGTGGTAGTAACAGAGTCCATACAGACTGTTGTATTATTGAGTGGAGCCTTTATTATTAGTTATGCGGCTTTTCATAAAATGGGTGGCTGGACTCCCATGTTGGAAGTCCTGCATACAGAAGGACAGATGGATCGTTTATCCATGTTAAGACCCACGGATGATGCAAGCGGTATGCCATGGCAAGCGGTAATCCTTGGATATCCGATTTTGGGGATTTGGTATTGGTGTGCCGATCAGACGATTGTTCAGCGGGTATTGGGAGCAAAAGATGAAAATCATGGTCGGGTTGGTGCACTTTTTTGTGGATTCTTAAAGATCCTGCCGGTTTTTATTTTCGTATTGCCTGGTTTGTTTGCCTATACCTTATTCAAATCAGGCCAGTTAGATCTGAGCAGTTTGGGATTGGATGCCTCCGGAAATGTGAATTCCAAAGGGATCTATACCTTGATGATTACCCAATTATTGCCTTCGGGATTAATAGGGGTATTAGTGGCAGCGTTGCTATCCGGGTTGATGAGCCAAATTTCTGGGGCTTTGAACAGTATATCAACCATGGTTAGTTATGATATCTATAAGCAGAAAAAGCCGAATGCTTCAGATAAGCAATTAATTTGGATCGGTAAAGTATCGGCAGTGGTTGCTATGATCGCTTCTCTTTTCTTACTCCCCTTATTGGACAGGTATGAGTCGATTTTCAATGGGATTAATGATGTGATAGCGCATATTGCTCCTCCAATAACCTGTGTTTTCTTATTAGGTGTCTTTTGGAGTAAAGCCTCTGCTCAATCGGCAAAATTAACCTTATGGATAGGTTCACTCCTGGGCGTGCTGGTCTTTGCAATAAATAAATTGATGCCTGAATCTTTTATTGGTCATGTACCCTTTATGATGATGGCATTTTACCTTTTTATATTTTGTATAGTGATTCAGGTTTTGTTTTCATTGATCTATCCTGTTCAACATACCGAAGAAAGCAAGCAGCTCTATTGGAAAAACCCCCTGGATCCCTTGCGTGGGAAAGCCTGGAAAGGAATTGGAAATTATAGATTCCTCTCAGCTCTATTATTGGGAATGGTAATAATGCTTTATATTGTATTTAGATAAAGAGAACATGAGCGAACTAAGGGACAAAGTTATATTGATTACCGGAGGAACTGCCGGTATCGGTTTGGAATGTGTAAAGGCATATATCAAAGCAGGAGCAAAGGTAGTTTTTGTTGGTTTGGATCATTCTTCTGTGGAGCAGGCCAAAGGTTTGTTTGGGAATCCGCATTTGGGATTGGTAGCAGATGTTGCCAATGATGCTGATGTAAAACGTATTATTCAGCAGACTGTTGATACTTTTGGACGGTTGGATGCCATTCATAATAACGCAGGTTTGGCAAGTCCTTCGAAACCTCTTCACCTAACAGAGGATGATGAGTGGGAAAAATTAATCAATGTTAATTTAAGAAGTTTGCTGTATACTACCCGTCATGGCTATCCATATCTTAAGGAATCCAAGGGATGTATATTGAATACAAGTAGTTTAGTAGGAGAAATCGGACAAGATAATCATGCCGCTTACTCTGCTACGAAAGGGGCTGTGAATGCATTGACAAAATCGATGGCGATAGATTACGCAAAGGATGGAATTCGAGTTAATTCCGTTTTGCCTGCAGCGGTTATGACTCCGATGCTTAAAAATTGGGTTTCAGAACAGCCTGATCCCGAAGCAATCGAAGGATTTTTAAATGATATCCACTTATTGGGATATTGCCCTGAAGGTGATGTTATTGCTGATGCCTGTGTATTTTTATTGTCGGATAAAGCTAGATTTATTACCGGGGTTAATTTGCC
>JBEBTR010000208.1:0-4796 GCA_040393725.1 Sphingobacterium endophyticum
ACCCATAGCTGATAATTAAGTCGCAAAATTAACCTTATATTTGTATAAATAATATATTCAGGTGGAAAAACAAGCGAAAATTTACGTAGCAGGACATCGTGGAATGGTTGGATCGGCCATTTATCGTAGATTACAAGAAGAAGGCTATACGAATATTGTGGTTAGAACGTCCAAAGAACTGGACCTTCGTGACCAACAAGCCGTTAAAGAATTCTTTGAAACTGAAAAACCTGAATATGTATTTCTTGCCGCAGCAAAAGTTGGTGGTATCATGGCTAACAATATCTATCGCGCCGATTTCCTCTATGAAAACCTGGCCATCCAAAATAATGTTTTCCATTTTTCTCATGAGAATCAGGTTAAAAAATTAATGTTCTTGGGCTCAAGCTGTATTTATCCAAAAATGGCTCCTCAACCCTTAAAGGAAGATTATTTGCTTACCGGAACCTTGGAACCAACCAATGAACCCTACGCGATTGCAAAAATTGCTGGAATAAAAATGGCAGAATCATATCGTCTGCAATACAATGACAATTATATTTCTGTCATGCCAACAAATCTTTATGGCATAAATGATAATTATCATCCGGAAAATTCCCATGTTTTGCCGGCTCTAATCCGTAAATTCCATGAAGCAAAAGTAAATAACAATCCTACGGTTAATGTTTGGGGATCAGGTAAGCCCTTACGTGAATTTATGTTTGCCGATGACCTTGCTGATGCATGTGTATTTCTAATGGAAAACTATAATGACCTGCAATTTGTCAATATTGGGGTAGGTGAGGATGTAAGTATCCGTGATCTGGCTGAATTAATCAAAGAGGTCGTAGGTTATGAAGGCCAATTAGAATTTGACAGCTCTAAACCAGATGGAACTCCAAGAAAATTGATGGACGTAAGTAAACTCAACGCTTTAGGTTGGAAGGCTAAAACCAAACTAAAGGATGGAATTAAATTAGCGTACGAAGATTTCCTTAAAAATAATATAGATTAATGATTAGGATTTAGGTCCTAATAAGCTTCACTATCCTTAGGAATACCATAAGCATTATCTTGAACACTTTCCTCTGCCGTAATCATCGGTGGATGGTTAGGGGGAATTGGTGTTGCGTCTACGATAGCCTCTAATTCCGCTTTTTTCTTTTTCTTCTTTTTGGGTTTTATGAGAGAGGTAAGTTTATCAATAACAGCAGTTACCTTACTTTGATTCACATTGCTAGCCACAGTTTCAGATCCCAAAAGCACAAGACCTTTTTTTAACCATCCCGCATTTTTTAATAAGGTGCGATTTAAGACAAGTGGTAATCCCAATTGTAAAGTTTTAGTTAACCAATCGGCCTTATTATTTTTATTGGTCACCTGACCGATACCCGAAACCAAACCCTTGATTGTAGAAACTCCCGGAACACGGTTAAATATCATATTAGCAATACGAACTGGCGTTTCCACTTTATGCTTTAATAATTCGTATTGGTTTAATAAAAATGCTTCTTGCTCTTTCTTCTGAACCTTTAAGCGAGCAATCTCTGAACTCAATTCATCAAAATTCGTAACCTTTGTCCTCATAGCCTTAAACTCGTTCTTTTTCTTCTTTAATTTCTTCCTCTACTTCTTCCACTGCTTCACGCACTTTCTCTTTGATTTCTTCTTCGTCTAAATCTTCATCATCATCAACATGCCATTTAGACATAATTCTTTTTATGGAAATGTTCATGAACTTCTCTTCTAATTTTGGTTCAAATGCCCTAATCAATAGAAGGAATACAAAAAAGATTCCACCTGTCGCTAAAAATCCTAAGGAATAACTCCCCAATAGTTCCCCCAAATAAAATCCTAATGCCAGGGATACAAAAAACACAATTAGCAAAGTCAACAATACTTTACTTACGTCTACTATTAATGAACCCACAATCCGTGAAGACCTTGATAAAGCCTTCAATTTTGCCAATTCAACCTGGGTTTCTAGGTATTCTTTAGACTTGTCAAATACTTCAGAAAAAGAAAATTTTTGTTCTTCCATGCACGTAATTCCATATCATAGTATCCATGGCTATTTGGAAATAGCCATGAATCTATTATTTAAAAACTCATTAATAATCTTTGGCTTGACTTATTGCTTAAGCATGCTCTTCGATTTCTTCATCGATTATATCCTCAGCTCTACCAAGTTTAGATTTTACCGCTGCAACGATTTTATCTTTAAAATCACTTAACTGATCGAACTGCTCTTCTGCACGTTCTTTAATCGCATCGCCTAAATCAGCTAATGACTCATTTAATTTCTCTCTGGTCTCACTACCCTTTTCAGGTGCGAAAATAATACCCAAAACTGCACCTGCGGCTAACCCAGCCAACAGCGCTGTAACAATTTTACCGTTATCCTTCATCTTTTACTGCAATTTAGTTGTTAAACCAATTTCATCTAATACTTATTTAATAACAAAAAATAGACCGAATCGTTTTCCATTTTTAAATTTTGATCAATCCCGTCAATTAAAACCAAAACATTATTATTGTAATTCAGTAAAAATATAAGAATTTTATACCAATAACCACGCATAAATTCATTTCATGATCATATTTTTACCCTTAAAACAGATAAAAAAATGCCACCTTTTTCAAGGTGACATTTCAACAGTAAACCATCTTAATGGGTTCTATTAGCAGTTTTGATTATTCGCTAGGAAATTTTGACTCATCCATATAAAAAAACTCCCAGGTATTTCCATCGGGATCTTCAATGGTACGTTGCTGCATAAAACCATAATCCCTAATTTCATTGGGCTCTATTCCTCCTGCCCCTAATCCGGATTCAATAATCTTGTTCATTTCTTCTACCGAATCAACTGAAATTGTATATATCCCTGCAATACTAGTCTTGGTATCCGCTAAAGGTTTATTGGTAAAAGATAAAAACTTCTCATGATTTAGAATCATGACATAAATTGAGTCGCTCCATACCATACATTTACCAGTATCGTCAGAGAACTGTGGGTTATTGCTAAACCCCAAAGCTGAATAAAATGCTTCAGCCTTTGCAAGGTCTTTAACTGCCAAATTAATAAATACTTGCTTTGCCATATCGTTAAATTTTATTTGTTTATTCTAATTACTAATCAAATCTACCGAGACTTTAACCAAATAAACTTTCCATAAGACAAGTAAATCCATTTTCAATAATATATCTCAGAGATTATTATCAATGATTATATTTCTTTTAGATATTTTTATTTAATTTATGAGAAATAAAAATAAGTTAAAATGTTAGTTAAAACATATTGTAGTGCAGTTTCTGGAATAAATGCAACCAGCATTACCGTTGAGGTAAGTGTTTCGCCAGGAATCCAATATTTCATCGTAGGCTTACCGGACAATGCCATAAAAGAAAGCATCCAAAGGGTTGAAAGTGCAATTGTTTCAACAGGTTACCATATGCCAAGACAAAAGATTATCATTAACCTTGCCCCCGCAGATATCAGAAAGGAAGGGTCTTCATATGACCTGGCTATTGCAATTGGGATATTGGCAGCCTCCAATCAAATCCCTGTAGAAACGATACAGCAATATATTTTTTTAGGCGAATTATCTTTAGACGGAAAGGTTCATCCCATTAAAGGCGCACTTCCTATAGCGACACAATCGAAAAAGGATGGCTTTAACGGAATGATCCTTCCTGCAGTAAATGCGGAAGAAGCTGCAATAGTAAGTGGAATAAAGGTCTATGGCATTCGTACATTGGATGAAGTCATCCGCTTTATCAAAGGAAAGCTCCAGATTGAAGCCACTCAAATTAATATCGCAGAAAAATTTGAACAGCTGCTCAATAGCCATGAATTGGATTTCGCAGAGGTGAGGGGTCAGGAAAACATCAAAAGGGCATTAGAAATTGCAGCTGCAGGTGGACATAATGTCATCTTAATAGGTCCTCCCGGTGCTGGTAAGACCATGTTGGCGAAAAGATTACCCACGATACTCCCCCCATTAACAATTGATGAATCTTTAGAAACCACAAAAATACATTCCGTCTCTGGAAAATTGCCCAGCTCTACCTCCTTACTCACCATTCGCCCTTTCCGATCGCCACACCACACCGTTTCCGATGTGGCTCTCGTGGGTGGGGGAGCAAACCCTCAGCCCGGAGAAATATCGCTTGCCCACAATGGGGTCTTATTCCTCGATGAGTTACCTGAATTTAAACGTTCTGTTCTTGAAGTTATGCGACAACCGCTTGAAGCCAGATCAATAACCATATCCAGATCTCGGTTTTCCGTAGATTATCCCGCAAGCTTTATGCTCATCGCCGCTATGAACCCATGCCCATGCGGATACTACAACCACCCTATACGCCGCTGCATCTGTAAACAACATGTAGTCCAAAAGTACATCAGTAAAATATCCGGCCCCTTATTGGACCGAATTGATATACATATCGAAGTTACACCCGTCGAATTTAATGAATTAACAGAAAGCAGGCCTTCCGAAAAAAGTGAAGTGGTAAGGAACAGGGTAATAAAGGCACGGAAAATTCAGGAACAACGGTTTAAAAAATATCCCAACATTCACAGCAATGCTCAAATGCGGTCAAGAAATATCCAGGAGATCTGCATTATCGATGAAAATGGAAGAAATCTTTTAAAAAAAGCCATGGAAAGACTCAACCTATCTGCCAGAGCATATGACCGAATCCTCAAAGTTTCCCGAACCATAGCCGATTTAGAAGGTTCTGCAGAAATACTAAATCAACATCTTGCCGAAGCAATTCATTTCAGAAGCTTAGACCGAGAGAATTGGTCAGG
>JBEBTR010000209.1:0-4786 GCA_040393725.1 Sphingobacterium endophyticum
GTTGGTTTCATTAGCAGGTGCGATGAGTACTGCTGAACTTGGAATTTCATTGGCGGAGATGATCCGTCAAGACAAAGTTGCTATCATCTCTTGTACTGGTGCAAACCTTGAAGAAGATGTTATGAACTTGGTAGCTCACTCACACTATAAACGTGTTCCTAACTATCGCGATCTTACTCCTCAAGATGAGTGGGAATTATTGGAAAACCACTATAATCGCGTGACGGATACTTGTATCCCTGAAGAAGAAGCTTTCAGAAGATTACAGTCTCACTTAGAAAAAGCATGGAAAGACGCTGAAGCTGCTGGCGAACGTTATTTTCCACATGAATTCTTATATAAAGTTGTGCTTTCAGGTGATTTGGAACAATACTATGAAATTGATCCTAAAAACTCTTGGATTATCGCAGCCGCACAAAAAAATATTCCAATTATCGTTCCGGGATGGGAAGACTCGACAACTGGTAATATCTTTGCTTCATATGTAATCAAAGGTGAATTAAATGTTCATACAGTAAAAACCGGTATTGAATACATGATGTATCTTACTGAGTGGTACCGTGCTAATTCAGGTGGTAAAGGTGTAGGTTTCTTCCAAATCGGTGGTGGTATCGCTGGTGACTTCCCTATTTGTGTAGTTCCAATGATGTACCAAGATTTAGAATGGCATGATGTTCCTTTCTGGTCCTACTTCTGTCAAATTTCTGACTCAACGACTTCTTATGGTTCATATTCTGGTGCAGTTCCAAACGAGAAAATCACCTGGGGAAAATTAGATACACAATCACCAAAATTCATCGTAGAATCTGATGCTACAATCGTAGCACCATTGATCTTTGCCTGGGTTCTTGGTCAATAAAATTAATAAAAGGGATATTTTGGAACAAAATCTAACAACAGATAATCCATTCGCAATTCAGGCACTCATGTCTGAAACAGTATTTGCTATCCCTGAAAATAACCTGACGATTGTTGAAATTAAATCTGAAGGAACAAGTTTTTCTACTCCTCAGCACGGCCATATTCAAGCCGCTGCTGAGGAGTTTATTTATCAAGGGGATAAATCAACAGGGGTGTTGTTTATCCTTCGATATCCCGATTTTCCTTACTTTTCCCCGCAGGCCGAAGAGGCTTTCCTAAAAACTATAGGTGCCTTAAATTTGAATGCCGAAAATGTAGCAGTAGTCAATTTAGCGAATGCTCACAATCCCAATGAATGGAAAAGAATCATGGAATTCTTTCAACCTAAAAAAATCACCCTACTCGGAGTAGAACCCACCTCTTTAAAACTCCCTGAGATTGGACATAATTCCTATATGCGAGGTAAGATCGCAACTGTTTTCAATACCTTTAGTTTTGAGGAAATGTTCGCAGACGTTCAGAAAAAGAAACTTTTCTGGATGGAATTTAAAACATTCATTCAATCCTAATATCAATATTATATTCACTTCCTTTCCTTAATCCCCTTTTAGATTGCTAATTTTGAATATAAAAATTTAGCTATGGAATTAGTATTTGCTACAAACAATGCTCA
Source organism: Sphingobacterium endophyticum (assembly GCA_040393725.1). GTDB lineage: Bacteria > Bacteroidota > Bacteroidia > Sphingobacteriales > Sphingobacteriaceae > Sphingobacterium > Sphingobacterium endophyticum_A. Next base: position 1,535 of record JBEBTR010000209.1, read on the forward strand.
TAAATTAGAAGAAGTCCAACAAATGGTTGGTAATAAATTTTCCATAAAATCACTTGCCGATATTTCCTGCTTTGATGATATTCCCGAAACTGGAAGTACATTTGAAGATAATGCTAAGCAAAAGACTGATTATTTAGTTGAAAAATATCATGTTAATTGCTTTGCTGATGATTCAGGATTAGAAATTGAAGCATTAGGAGGTGAGCCCGGTGTCTATTCTGCTCGCTATTCCGGATCTAGAGATATGGAACAAAATATTGACCTCGTTCTCGAAAAATTAAATGCCGAAGCAAACAGAAATGCCCGTTTTAAAACAGTGATTTCTTTGTTTCTTAATAATCAGCAGTATTTTTTTGAAGGAACCGTCGAAGGAAAGATTATTGAGAGTAGGATTGGTGCCAAAGGTTTTGGATATGATCCTATTTTTATTCCAAATGGATACGACAAAACTTTCGCTGAAATGACTTTGGAAGAAAAAAATAAAATTAGTCATCGATCTATTGCTGTTGGTAAACTTGTCGAATTTCTTAATTCATAAAAAAGGGACTGTCCAATTGGACAGCCCCCATAATATATCACTCAGCAAATCTTAATTATTTACTCCTGGATTAGTAATGATTTCTACTAATGGAGTAGGGAATGTATAACGCTCATCATTTGGTTGTACTAAACGTCCAGCACCTTCAGAATTAATCGGCATATTTCTACGCTGAAGATCCGGTACCCGTAAGCCCTCACCTAAGAATTCAATCCTACGTTCTAATAAAATCGCATCTACTAATGCAGCTTTACTTGGAGTAGCTGGAAAAGTGTAAGCGGCATCAGAACGGTTGCGAACCGCCTTTAATAAAGCCAATGCTCTTACTTGTGATCCTGCCTCTGCTTCTGCTTCTGCTAGATTTAATAGAACTTCAGAATATCGAATCGCCGGTATCCAATCCAAGAAAGGTGATGCACCTGAGAATTTGGTCAATAAATTCAATTTACCATCTGAGGATTTTGCTGTCATTTCCTTCTTGCGATCGTCTGTTGTTGGCCATGCTGCATTTCCGAAAATTCCATCTGGAGATAGTGAATATTCAATATTTCCTTCGTTATAATAATAACCTAATTGATTTTGAGTTCCCGGAGCATTGTTCGCTTCAAATGGGAAACTTAAAATACGCTCATTAATGGTGTAATTGGTAAATACATCTTTAATGGCTGGAGCTAATTGATGAGGAACACCGGTACTTGCTTTGAATGGTGCCGTTGCACTCACAATCTTATTCGATTCAGAAATAACTTTCGCATAATCTTTCATCGCTAAATAAACGCGAGATTTAAATGCAATTACAGTGTTCTTATGTGCGCGTGTTGATTGTGTTGTTGCATCGCTGTATGTTGCTGGAACTGCCGTTTCCGCCTCGTTTAAATCTTTAATGATTTGAGCATAAATATCCTTTACAGGGCTAGCAGGCAAATCATTATGTTCAGAATTACGTTCTGCTAATAAACGTAAAGGAATACCTTTTGAAGCACCATTATCTGCGGCATAAGGTTTTGCAAATAGCTGAACTAAAGAGTAATATGTTAAAGCGCGAACAAACTTGACCTCACCAATTAATTGAGATTTCTTATCTGCCGGTAGAATATCTGCCCCAACTTCCTCAATTCCTTCTAAAAAGATATTGATACGGTTAATGGTTAAATATCCACGTACCCAGAAGTCGGCAACATAACTGTCTGTTTCATCATTGCTAAATTGATAGGTAGAATATCCAGTTACATTATTTTGTCTTTGATTGACAAATTCCTCCGAACGGATATCGTTATAGATTAAATAGCGTCCACCATAGAATTGACCATTCTTAATGGATGAATAGATACCTGCTACTTGAGATTCTATACGATCGGCGCTTGAAAATACAAATTCGCTTGGGATAGAGATTTCAGGTGCTAGTTCTAAAAAGTCCTTTTTACAAGAGACTGTACTGAACAATAAGGGCGTAAGAACCAATAGTCCTACTATTTTATTTTTGATTTTAAATCTTCTCATGACACAAATAATTAAAAACCTAAGTTAATACCGAATGTGAATGTACGTCCATTTGGCATAGAGTTACGTTCAACGCCTGAATTTAAGTTTCCATCACCATTGGATGAAATCTCAGGGTCAACACCTGTATATTTCGTGATCAAGAATGCATTGTTTACCGACGCATATAGTCTTAAGCTCGAGATACCTGATTTTCCAAAGATGCTGCTTGGCAAACGGTAGCCTAATGAAGCAGTTTGTAATCTGATAAAGTCGCCTTTCTCAATGTTTGCTTGTATAGCAAATGCAGATCCATTGGAGATATTATCTCCATAAATGGCTCTTGGAATATCAGAATTTTTGTTTTCCGGAGTCCAAGAATCTAACATATCTACAGAGTTGTTCCAGATACGTTGATCTCTTAAACCAGCTCTTGTACCATTGTAGATATAGTTACCGCCTGAGAAAGTAAAGTTTAAGGTCGCATCAAAATTGCCAAATTGGAAATTGTTATTGAAACCACCAAAATATGTTGGTAAGGTATTGCCAGCTGCAACAGCGTCACCCGCCACTCCTGCTGCTCTTGTTCCATCTAAATAAGAATAAGAATAGAATCCTTCCGTATTCGGAGCATTATGTAAATATTGAACTTCTTCTCCATCTTTGTTGATAAAAATTCTTCTTCCATTCGCAGGGTTAACACCATTGGTTGGAACAGCATAGATTTGCGCTGCAGATTTTCCAACCTCAGTAATACTTGTAGTCTCTAATCCAGCTGTTGTTGCAATTAAAGGTCTTCCTTCGTTATCTAATGCAGTAACTTCATTTTTATTCGTTGAGAAGTTTAATGTAGTAGTCCATTTGAAATTCTCTCTTTGTACTGCACGAACATTTAAGGCAAATTCAAAACCTCTATTGTACATAGATCCAATGTTCATTAAAATTGAATTTCCTGGGATACCTTTTGATGGTGTTTGTGGAACCGCTAAAATTAAACCGTTATGATCTTTGTTGTAATAACTTGCTTCTAATGACACTCTGTTATCCCAGAAACCTACGTCAATACCAAAGTTAGTTTGATCTGATGTCTCCCAACCTAACTCTCTGTTTCCTGCTTGAGTAAATATCATACCTCCAGCATTTCCGTAGATAGTTGGATCATAGATGTCAAATGAGCCATATGAATTTGATATTGCACTGTTACCAACTCTACCCCAACTAGCATTAAGACGTAA
>JBEBTR010000210.1:0-4683 GCA_040393725.1 Sphingobacterium endophyticum
CGAGCGAAACTCGAACAAAACTCGAAGCGAACCAAAAGGAAATTTTCCGACTAACCACTGTCATATAGGCTGGATAAAAGAAAAAAAAGAACTAAAAAAACTGTTAGAAAAAAATAATATGTAAGCTGAATGCTGTAGCATGGAAACATACTTAATCCCAGAAAACAAGAAAAGGCCATGATGAAATCTCTTCAACATGGCCTCTATATCCAAACAGCAAATGATTTACCGCAGCATTTACTTTCTTATTTCTTGAATACCCAATACTTCTGCATATTATAATTAAATCCCAAAGACACAATAATCTCTACAATCAATTTAGAAAGTAAAAAATGCCAATGCCAATAATCAACTAACAAATAGATTCCTAAGGATTTCAAGGAAATACTTCCAATAACTACAAGTATGAATTTCCATAATTGACTGCTAATTGATTTATCTGTATTGCCAAAGGACCAATACCTATTGATGGAAAAATTTACAATAGCACCTAAGCTCCCGCTAATGACATTGGAAAATGGAGCAGTAAACTTTAATACAGTATAACAAAAAGTATAGATCCCAAAATCAGAGAGTCCGCCAATAAATGCGGACAACTGTGCTCTGAGAAAAACTCTTAGTTTATCTGACATGGATTACTCGTTAACTTGTGCTTCCTTAAGTTTATTGGCTTTTTCTTCTAAATCCTTTGCATCTCCAAGATCCAATAACTTCTTCGTATCAATTAGATTGATAAAGAAAAGTACAATACAGATTCCCAATACGGAATAATTAATCGAACCCGGAACGATAACCTCTAAAATGAAGACCAAACTAATAACTACTCTAATTTCAGTTGGCCCTAACAAACCGGCATCAATTGTGTATTTGTCTGTAATACGATATCTCAACTGGGAAATGATCATGGCCCAGCCATACAAGGCCACTAAGGTAAATCCAAGATATTTAAAATCTCCAGTAGCATATAGTACATAACCCAAACCGATAAAAACAGTAGAAACCCAGTCCATTACAATATCTAAGGCAAAGCCATACCATTTTCTCGATTTATTTCTATAAAAAGCTATCCTACCATCCAATGAATCTCCAAACCATTGGACAAAGAACCCTACAATTCCTAATAACAGATAGTTAATATGGACATATTCTGCCAACAGGAAACTACCGAGGATCATAAAGGAACCGAAGAGACCGATTGCAGTCAAACCATCAGAAGATATCCATTCTGGAATTCTTGGAACTAAATAAGTAATCAATCTTTGTTCGGGATTACTTAGAATATTCGTTCTTTTTCTGTCTTGGAACAGTTTTTTATTAATTTTTTCTTCACTCATTTCAATGGTAGTTTTAAAGCCACTTATTTTCTTTATACCAGGTTAGGCTTTCCTTCAACCCTTTTTCAAGATTAAACTGCGGATTAAAGCCAAGGTTTAATTTTGCCCGACTAATATCACAGCCCCAATTTTCTGCTGTAAGTTCACTCAACCGCTCCGGGTAAATAACTGGAGTTTTTGAAGAATTCCTATACAGTCTCTGTGACAGTTCCGCAACTCTTTTGACCAAGCCCAATGGCACATGCATTCTAAATAATCTTTTATTGAGAACTTCCTTAAAGATTTCAGCCATGGCATACCTAGAATAAACCTGGCCATCACTGATATTATAAAACTGAAGTCCCTCTTGAGGAGTCATGCATCCCTGCAACAATACATCAACCAAGTCTTTAACATAGACAAAGCTTAATTTTTGTGGACTTCTTCCGATATAAGGATCCAGCCCCTTATTCATGGTGTCGAAAAGAATAAAGATATCCTTTTCACGAGGTCCATATACAGCGGTTGGTCGAAAAACAGACACAGGAGCATTTGGATATTTCTCCTGAATCATTAATTCAGAAGCCTCCTTACTCCTACCATAAACGGTCAATGGATTATAGGGTGAATTTTCGGTAATAAGCTGATCGCTTAGATAAGGAATGGGTCCCACTGCTGCGAGGCTGCTGACATAGCTTATTCTTTCGAGCGGCATATCTGAAGACGTTGCAGCATGCAGAATAGCATCGGTATATCCGACATTGACTTCTCGCATTACATTTTCATCCTTTGCTTTTGTCATGGCAGCAGCATGGATAATATAATGGTATTGTTCTTTTTCGAAAAGGGATTTTAGTTCATCAGGATTTCCAAGATTAGGAAAAACAAACTTATTGACTGCAGGTTCAATATCTTTTATTTGGCTGGATTTCCTTACGGCAGCATGAACCTCAAGACCCAAATTTTGGGCAGCTTCAACAAGGTGAGAGCCTACAAATCCGCTCGCACCGGTTATGAAAATTTTCTTTTTCATATCGCTTTTTCAAAAAGACGATACCGCTTATAGAATTCTGCATTGATTTGCTCAATTGCATGATTCATGAGGTAGTTGTGATCTAGCATCCAAGAACATTCCGCCCCTATAATACCTGAGGAGATTGAATTCTTAATAATCCGACCATAAAGACAAGCTTCGATTCCCAATTTTCTATAGTTATCCAGCACACCTAACATCAACACCCTTAGGGTTTTGATTTTTTTTCTGCCGAAGAGCAATTTGAAAATACCAGTTGGGAGAAGCCTTCCACGCTTAATATTGATTTGGATTTCGTTGATATTTGGAATACCAAGAGCAAAACCAATGATATCATCTCCTTTCTCTGCGATAATACAGTATTTAGGATCGACAATCATTTTAAGATCTTTTGCGGTATGCGCAAATTCATCATCAGTCATAGGTACAAAACCAAGGTTTTTGTCCCATGCTTTATTATACACACGCTTGATTTTTTCTGCTTCGTTCGCAAAATCTTTCAAGTTGATTTCTCTCAGGGTAATCCCTGATCGTTTAAGTCTTTCTTCAAGTTTTTCCAAAAGCAAGACAGAACGCTTATTGGAATTTTCCTTATTGACAAAATAAGCTCTTAAATCGACCTTTTTAGCAAAGCCAGCATTTAAGATCAAATCCTGATAATAAGGAAAGTTATAGGGCATCATGGCCACAGGAGGTTTATCAAATCCATCGACTAACAAACCCGTAGAATCGTTAGTTGTTAAATTGACGGGACCAAAAATATTATTACCACCCTTATTTTTCACCCAGTTTTCAGCAGTTTCCAATAATTTATTTGCCACTTCTTGATCATTGATACAATCAAAAAATCCAAATTGACCTTCATTAACTTGATTGAAGGCATTATGATTATTGTTATAGATTGCGGCAATTCGACCTACAATTTTGTCGCCTTGGTAGGCCAGGAACATTTGTAGGGAAGAGTGCTTATAAAAAGGGTGTTTCGCCGGATTTAGCATATCGTCCTGAGCGACAAACAGTTCAGGGACATAATTTTGATCTCCTTCATAAAGGTCATGAGGAAAATCGATAAATTTTGCCCTTTGCTTTTTGGTTTCAACAGGAACGATCGTAATCACAGCTTCAAAAATTATATTTAGCTAATAAAAGTTTCCACTTCTAATGCTTTGAATACTTTAGTCATTTTCTCCACCGCCTCATCGATTTGATCGAAAGTATGAGTCGCCATTAAAGAGAAACGGATTAAAGACTCTTCAGCAGGAACCGCAGGAGCAACAACAGGGTTTACAAAAACACCGTCGTCCTGAAGCATTTTGGTAACTACATATGTTTTTTCATTGTTTCTAACGAAAACAGGTAGGATCGGGCTTTCTGTAGCACCTAAGTCAAATCCATTTTCAAGCAACAATTTCTTAGCATAATTTGTATTTGCCCAAAGTTTTTCGATATGTTCAGGTTCAGTTTGAATGATTTCCAAGGCTTTGAGAGTTGAAGCAACCGATGCCGGGGTCATACTAGCACTGAACATCAATGATCTTGCTCTATGTTTAAGGAATTCAATGGTATCACTGTCAGCAGCGACGAAACCACCCAATGAAGCTAATGATTTACTGAATGTACCCATAATTAAGTCAACTTGATCCGTTAGGCCAAAATGACTGGCAGTACCTGCACCTTTATCACCGATAACCCCTAAAGAGTGGGCATCATCACACAATATAGCTGCATCGAATTCGTTAGCAACTTGAACAAGTTCAGGCAACTTAACGATATCCCCTTCCATAGAGAAAATACCATCGGTAGCAATTAGTTTAAAGCTTTCCTCTGGTAAGCGGGAAATTTTATCCCTTAAATCATCAATATTATTATGAGCGTATTTAATAACTTTTGAGAAAGACAACCTTGAACCATCAATGATAGATGCATGGTCACGTTCATCCAAAAGGATATAATCATGGCGACCAGTAAGGCAAGAAAGAGGTCCTAAGTTAGATTGGAAACCTGTGCTGAAAAGAATAGCAGCTTCTTTACCTACGTAATCAGCTAATTTTTCTTCCAGTTCGACGTGAATGTCCAAAGTTCCATTTAAGAAACGAGAACCAGCACATCCTGTACCGTATTTAGCTAAAGCATCTTGAGAAGCTTTGATAATACGGGGATCGGTGGTTAATCCTAAATAAGAATTTGAACCGAACATTAAAACTCTGCGTCCATCAATTTTTACTTCAGTATCTTGTTTAGATTGGATAGGTCTAAAATAAGCATATAAGTTTTTTGACTTTATATCTCCTAACTCGCCATTTAAAAACCGCGCAGTTCTTTCGTTTAATTTTCCCT
>JBEBTR010000211.1:0-4624 GCA_040393725.1 Sphingobacterium endophyticum
AATAAATAAATATTAGCTAAAACTCTTGATGCATTAAGAGTTAAAGGAAGTCCAAAGTTTTTATTATCTAAATTATTAATATTGCTATCAAAAAAATCTTGATAATTTTTGTTATTAAGATCATTAAAATGTTCAATCATTTGAAATAAAAGTTCATTAATAAAAAGATCTGTTTTGTTAAAACTATGCTTTTTAATTAATTTATCTACCTTAAACCTTAGCTCACTTATCTCAATTGAATGATAATATTTTTTTAAATCAGATGTAATAACCAATACATTTTTATCTTCCTTAATTATATTAAAAAGATCATTTTGCCATTTTTTATAATCATTAAAATATGGCTTATAAAGAGTATGGTTTTGTTTATAATAAGGAATATTAATACTATCATCGTATTTCTTAAGCCTGCAGCCGTAAACATTATCAGGAAAATCGAGATCTAATTTATATCCAATCCGATTTAACCAGAGACCTCCAATTATTTGAAAATAAATTGATAAATCTCCAATGAACCTAAACCCAATATTTTTAATCTCAAATAAATTACGATCAAGATTTTTAATTGATTTTTTTACATCAACAGATGCTTTTTTAGAAAAATCAATATCCTTTAAGATAAACTCTGAAAAACCAATATTTTCGTGATTATTAAAGAATCGTTGGGTTTCATTTTTATTACCATTTAATACAGAAAGAAGATTATTGATATTGCTTTCAATATTCTCTTCAAATAAAAGAATCTTATCCAGTTTAATATAATCTTTTTCATAGAACAACTCTCTTTTCACCTTTCTATAAGTAAACAAGAGTTCTTCTTTAGTAATTGAAACTTTATTCATATGTTTTGATGGTTATGTTAAAAAAATAATAAAAATATAGGTGTATAAAAATTGAGTTTTATCCCCTATCCCCTAGCTCCTAAACCATTGTCAAAAACCTGTTCAAAATCATTTGGTTTTATAAGTCACACCTTCAATTTTGGAAGAACGATCGGATAGTTTAGGTTTCACCAACATTGTAACGAAGACATCATTTCAAAGCGTTTTTATGTTAGAAAAAAAATTCCAATAAAAAGTTCTAGCTTACACGAGCCCAACTGTCCTTCTAAACTTTTCTCTGACTTAGCTGATTGAAGTTAGACAAGAATAAAATTATCAAAATCATCCACTAAACTATCTAGACTAGTGGTTAAAGGAAGATTTTAATTGTGTTTCTCTTGCTATTTTTTTATTAGCTCGAATGATATTTTCTCCTAGAAACGAAGTACGTTCAAAGGCTAATCTCTCGTATGGTCCATAAAGTTATTCTCAAATGATTGTCAAGTTGAACATTCATCATCTTCTATTAAAAAGATGTAATTCTAAATCCGCTAATGATTCAAACGCTGCCTCAGGTAATTCTATCTTTGGGATTTTTTTATCTTTTAATACTTGTTTAGCATAGGCAATTACATAATAATATTTCCCATCGGTAAGATCGAATTGAGTCCATGGTTGAATATCTTTGATATTTAATCTCTCTTGAATAATCCTATCCACCGGAAAATGTGGCGGACGTTCAATATTACCAACTACCCATTGATATTTTAAATATAAATTGAGAAGCTTTTGGCTAATTCCAAAGTTTAATGACCCTCTTGAAAAAATATCAGCATATTTTTTTGAAAATTCTAATACTTCAACAATATTCTCAATGTGTTTAGATTCTAAAACCTCACTTTTATATTCTGGTAAAATCTTTGTGTCGATATGTAATCTCAAAGCACTTTTAAACTCTGATTTACGTTTCTCAAGAGTTTTAGTTGTAGGTTTATAACAATATGCTCTTTGAAATGCACCAAGCATTGTCAAACCCCATAATTCATTGTTTAAAAAAATATCTCTCATTAAAATTAGTTTATTATTGTTATTATAATAAATGCTACCCAAATGGTTTCTGCAACATTGCCTACTTAAATGCTTGCATTTGCATTAATTGTTCGTCAACTTTATTTATCCTTATATTATGGAAATATTTTAACTACCGCACTTTGTTAGTTGGCTAAAAACAAACATGTTGTAAGGAAAGAAAATCAATTTTGGTTTTTGGTGCTAGCTTTCCAAGTTGTTTAATCATTAATCTTAAGCATATCAACTTGAAATAAATCGTTGAAGTCCTCTCCTGAATCGGCGTCAACCGTCGACTGATTGAATTAATTAAGGATGGCCTCCAGTTTCCAAGATATTTTCCTTACTTAGGCTAAAGTAGCAAACAGCTATTTTGGTTCTAAAAATAGCCCAACATTCCTAATGGTTCTTCTTTGATAGAAACTATCCTCTCCTCATCAGTGGCGAACGCACATTTTTTTTCGAATTCGTCATGCAATAGGTAATTAGCGAATAAATGCTTTTTCCCGGAAAGGATTTTGAAGAAAACAAAACCTAAAATATAGTTAAGTTTTTCGTAAATACTTTTTCTTCCTCTTAAGGATACTTCTTATTTCCCACAGCTTTTGCACTTGTTGTTCTGTTGACATATATTGGTAATATTAATATTGCGCGCTATAAACCGTACATAATAGGGTTAAATATACTTATGAAAACTAAAAAAAAATACGGGAAACCATAATGATGGCAAGCTTTAACTAAAGTTTAATTTATTTAATTTAACTTCAAATATCTGTTGATATCTTTCCTTAAATTCAGGATTTAAAAAACTTCGACTAATCCAATCTTCCACTTTACCTTTTTGCTTTGAAAAATCTTTATAGACATTATCTCGAACTAATTCAGAAATACCCAAGCTTTTTGCGAATTGATCGAAATCAACTTTCTTAATTTTTCTTTTGCGCCCGGTAAGGGTCAAAGCTAAATCTTCATAATCTTTCGGATAAATCAGGTTTACATTCAACAAATCATAGGCTGGTGAGAGTAAAATATCTCCTTCTGAGTGAATCAATGAGAAATTTTTTAGGTGCATATCATTATTCCCCGTCAGAAAACTAAACAATACTAGTCTAAAATATTTGATTATATCTAAACCTGAGTTGGTCGCAAATTGCCTTATTATCTTTCCAGCTCTTTCGTAAGAACTTTTATATTTCTGCTCAGTCAATAATTCTGAGAGCTGACATAAATCCTCCACATGGATTTTCTCTCCTGACTGCCTATCAAATCTTTTCGTAAGGTATGCTAATTCTCCAGTCGAAGTACGGATTAAGGTATGCTCGGCTGTTTCAATCTTAAATAATTCAGCCAGGTGCATCGTTAAATCTTCCACTTCAGGCATAAATGGGAAGTTATCAGATTGTGGCTTCAAAATATATTCTCCCCAGAGACCAACCAAGGTCAAACGCTTATCTCCTCTTTGTCCTTCAAGAGTTAAGGAAATTTTAGGTTGTACTCCTGTTAAGGCTAAACGTTCATTAACAGTAATTTGGGCCAAGCTATTCAATTTCTCTCGATCCAGTTCTAAGTAAGGCATTTCTGCTGTACCAAAGAATTTTTTAGAGCAACTGGGATGGTAATCACCATTTTCAACGGGTTTATAACAGAATAAACAATTAGCCATTCCCTTCCGCCTCCATCGGATATACAGAGACAGCTCCAATAGTATCTCTACATAGGTTTATTAATAATTCAAAACGATCTCTAGGATTCAGTTTCCAATGCTTTTCTCCTATTTCTAATAACCATCCTTCAGGTATGAGGCCATCAAAAAAAGGAAATAGCACATTGCTATGATAAATTACTTCAGTCAATGGAAGGGTCAAACTAACAGCTTTAGGATCAGAAGAATCTAAATACTGCTGATCATACCAAAAAGTATAGCCAGCATCCCCTTCTTCAAGGTATCCTGCCAATTGATTTTGATATAAGATTTTTGCCTTACGTGCCATTATTCCCTGGATTTATCTATCACACCAACTTCTTTCCCAAATAGCGCTAGAACATCATTAACTTTGTCCAATCGAAGGGTTTTCTTACCCTGCTCTAGATCTCGAACAAATCGCAAACCTACACCTGCATTCACTGCCAAATCTTCTTGGGGAAGCTTTAATTCCTTACGTTTTTGTTTAACAAATAGCCTTAAAGAGTCCATAATTATACCTTTTCTGATATAAATATAATTAAAATACTGTAAACTATACTACTTCGGGTATAAATATTTAATTCACCAACTATTTATACCCTAAAAGGTATAAAATAAAAAAACGAATGATTACCTTCGAAAAATCACTACTGTTTTCTTTTATTAATAAATCACTTAAATATAATTATGAGTCCCGAATTATTAGTTCCAACCAATGTTGTCAAGTAAACTTTCTGTGTACACAAAAGTACTTCTTGCATAAGACCGAAACCTTAATAGAATTATATAAAAAGTGCCTTAGGATCCACCTAAGGATTTGAAGACATTTCAACCTATTTTATCACTTTAAACAATTTTAAACCATTCATTTTAGGCACAATTAATATAAACATAGAATTGATTTCGAGAAATCGCTTACACCCATTATCGATGATGATACCAGAGTTGAATATCCTTGAAAGTAGCGTAAGCCTATCTATGAACTTTAATAATCCACACAACCTAAAGATCAGTTCCAATCCATTGTCCGAATTCATATTATTATCCAAAA
>JBEBTR010000212.1:0-4492 GCA_040393725.1 Sphingobacterium endophyticum
GTTTTGAAGAAATGGTTGATTCCTTTGATGTAGTAGGTAATATGGAAGGTTAGGTCGGCAATACTATTTAAGGAAAGATATTTTAATGTTGCCATTTGGAAATCAACATCTGAGAGTTCCATTTCCCAATTGGTGTTAGCAATCCAAGTTCCATGGAGAATAACTTCTCTAAAACGGTTTGCTAATTGCTGGTTCATGGTAGTGATTTGGATTTAAATTATTGAGACTAATATAGTTAAATAAATAAAAAGGATGGCTAGAATTGCCATCCTTTTTATTTATAGTTATTGTGATTTTAAGATTAATCTATATAAAATTAGTTTTTAACTAATTCAACATTTACAGTAATTGCCACTTCAGGAGCAACAGCATCAATTCCTGCTGGAGTTTTATCAGCATATTTAATGTTGTAGTCAAAGCGGTTTATTGATGTTTTAGCGGTAAATCCGGCACGAGTTTTACCCCATGGGTCGATAATCACACCATTATTCTGAACAACATCAAAGGTTACAGGTTTTGTCACATCTTTAATGGTTAGATCTGCAGTTAATTTGAATTTTCCTTTGCCTGCTTTTTTCAATTTAGCATTGCTCAAGGTCATTTTAGGGAATTTTTCAGCGGAGAAGAAGTCATCGCTTTTCAAGTGGTTGTCCCGAGCTTCAATTCTAGTATCGATGCTATTTACATCAATATCGAAATTTACTGTAGCATTATCGAAGTTTGTGGAATCAATAGATTCAACGTTACCAGCTAACTTTGTGAATTCACCATCAACAAAAGAGATACCTAAGTGTTTAATCTCAAAGCGAGCATTTGAATGGGCAGGGTCAACAGACCATTTAGTTTGTCCAAATGCGATACTGCTCATTAAAAATAGGGATGCCACAAGGCTTAAAATAGTTTTCATATTGTATAATTTTTATTTCGTTTCTTTCAATACTGCAAAGATTGCTAATTAAAAAAGGGTGGGCATTGATCTATGTTAATAAATGAAAATTTAGATCAAATTGTTTTTTTTATACTGGATTTATAGCTAAATCTCTACAATAAAATATAGATATCAGTTAACTGTGACTTAATGGAAAAATTAAATATATTTAATGAGTTTTAAGGTTTGAAAAGCAATTTTACAAGAATTAAAGATTGTAATTGCGGAATTGAAAAAAGTGGATAAAATTGGTTTAAGGAGAAAAATAAATAAAATCGGATTTAGGAGTTTTCTTAATTGTAAATAATATAGCACATAGATTAGTAGAAATGAAATTGGATTCAGAAATAGAGAGTGCGGTTAAGCGAGGGGACACCGGCTTTCTGGAAAAATACCTTAATTCAGAGAATGTGAATGAAGTTAATGAGCAGGCACAAAATCCATTAATGATAGCTACCTATCAAAATGATTATTCGTTGGCTGCCCTATTGGTTAAGAGGGGTGCAGATCCAAATCAACAAGATGAACTACTGAACAGTCCATTTTTATATGCTGGGGCATCAGGATATTTAGATTTGGTTAAGCTATATTTAGCTTATGGGGCCCGTTTTGATGTATACAATCGATATCATGGTACAGCACTGATTCCTGCTGCAGAGAAGGGACATGTAGAAGTTGTTCGATTACTCGCACATACTAAAAATTTTCCCATCAATCATGTTAATAAGCTTGGTTGGACTGCTTTGATGGAGGCGGTGGTTTTAGGCGATGGGAGTAAAGATTATGTTGAGATAGTGAATATCTTATTAAAAGCAGGGGCAGATAAGAACATTCCTGATAAGGATGGCATTTATGCTATTGAGCATGCAAAGCAAAAAGGCTACAATGATATTGTAGAGCTATTACACTAACTACACAAAGATTTAAAGGTTTCTAAATTCTACCTAATTTTTTAAGGACCTTTTCAAGTCTTTTACGTTTGCTTACTTTTTCAATTTCATCCAATCTGTTAGCAATAGCTGTACTGAATGGAGAAAAATTGTTTTTCCTAATTTTTGGTAATGCCATTTCAGCATACATAGGGAGTTGATTTGTTGGACATTCTTTTAATTGGATTATCAGCGAATTAAAAGAATGTTCTTGCAATTCTGGTATATCCAAAAAATTGACAAGTATAGCTATATAATTATCTCTAGTGATAACAGAACCCTGCTCAACAGCCTGTTCTAGAGTCAATATGTTTTCGGAAATTTCCAATGGTTTTATCTTAGAGATTGTTTTTATGGCTGTCATTGCTCCCCATTGTAAGCGGTTGTTTTTACTTTTTAATGCTTCTACAAATTCACCTAAATAATTTTCAATCAAAGCAGGGGACAATTCGCCAATTTCATAAAGTACTTTAATGCTGTCGTTTTGAAGTTCTTTCTGTTTACTATTCATCAGCTTAATTAGTTCAGAAATTGATTGGTTGTCCTCTTTCTGAACAATATCTTGGGCCAATTCAATATTAGGTTCTTCATCACGTCTACCAATGCTAGAAGCAAGTCTCTCTTTAATCATATTTAGGTAAGTTAGTTACTAAATTTACGAGAAAAATTAGCTTAATTTATTATGATTCGAGAAAAAAATAAATAAAATGAAATCACTGGCTCTCAAAGAGAAGTTAGAATATTTTGAATCATTTCATGAAAAGGTTTAATATTCCAAAATGGAATAATAATAGCTAAATTATATTTGAATTTGTTGGAATTCGTTAAATATTAAAGAAATTATATAAATCAAATAATAGGAATCATGATGAAAAGATGTTCTATTCTGAAGGGATTAATGATAAACTGCTAGCATTATGGATTGAAAATAGATACTGATCTAACAATCAATTTTTAGAATGTATTGTTTAATGAATGTATAAGGAGAAATTGATGAAGCATATCAATGGGTTTCAAAAAATAAAACGTGTAGGACAAATTTTAAAGATATTGTCTAAGCATGGTTTTGATGAAGTTATTTCGAGGTCAAATTTAGACCGGATTTTGCCAGACAGCTTTTTATTCTGGAATAGTCATGCCCGTAAGGTTTTCGAGGAAGATTTTAATATCAGAGTTCGCTTGGCGTTGGAAGAACTTGGTCCAACTTTCATAAAATTGGGTCAGCTTTTAAGCAATAGGCCAGATATTATTCCGAAAGATTTGCAGGAAGAGCTGGTGAAATTGCAGGATGATGTTGCGAATGAAGATATTGATATCCGCAAGAGATTGGAGAATGAGCTCGAGGTTAACCTTGATGAACATTTTCTTTCCATCGACCCTAAGCCTATAGCATCTGCATCTATTGCCCAAGTTTATCGAGCAACTCTTCTCAATGGGAAAGAAGTTGTTTTAAAAGTAAAGCGTGAAGAGATTGACGAGATAATTCAAGCCGATCTTGACTTTATTAAGGATCTTGTGAAGTTATTGCAAAGGAAATATGAGGTTGTCTATAAAATGAACCTTTATCAGATTGCACTTTCATTCGAGAGTTCTTTATTAAATGAGCTATCCTTTACCAATGAATTAAATAATATAGAGAGATTTAGGCGGAACTTTTCGGAGAATAAAGAGGTTTATGTCCCAAAGGTTTACCGGAAATATAGTACTGATACTTTGATCTGTATGGAATTTATAGACGGAGTTAAGGTAAATGATATATCAGGGTTTGAAAAATTTGGACTTTACACAAAATCTGTCCTTCAGAATGTTTTGGATTTATATTTGGAACAAGTTCTGATGCACGGGTTCTTTCATGCAGACCCTCATCCGGGCAATGTATTTGTAAATAGGCGAGGACAGATAGTTTTTATTGATTTTGGTGCGATGGGATTTATGATCCCTGAGGACCGAAAAATTATAGAAGCTATGGTTTTGGATTTCCTTGCAAATGATGCAAAAAGCTTAATAAAGAATATTAAAAGACTTGCAGTAGCCCATCATATAGAAGATGAAAGACGTTTAGAGCGTGATGCTTATGAAATTTTTGAAATGATTAAGCAGAATGCGTTAGATGATATTGAGATTTCAGTGATGCTACAAAAATTGAATATCGTATTGCAAAGCAATCATATTCTACTTCCAGATTTTGTTTATATTTTATTACGTGGAGTATCGATTTTGGAAGGTACAGGGCGTCAGTTGGATGCAGAGTTAAACGTTCCAGAAAGTATTGAACCATTTGCAAAGAAGATTGCTGCGCAAAAATTTTCTTCAGAATATATCTTGGGTCAATTAAAGGAAAAGGCAAAATTTGCAAAGGATGTATTGACAGAGGTTCCATTGGATCTGTTGACCATTCTTGAGAAAGTTAAAGAGGATAAAATTACCGTAAACCACAAAATGCAGGATTTTGATAACCTTCAGCTGATTCTGCATCGTATGGGCAACAAGTTTTTATTGTCAATCTTAGCGATGACTTTTGGAGTTGGTGCCAGTATTTTAGCCCATGGGCGTGTGGGGTATTTAGTATGGGGAATTCCGCTATTGTCCTGGTTTGGATTTATTATGAGTTTTATATTATGTTTTGCGCTTTTGA
>JBEBTR010000213.1:0-4446 GCA_040393725.1 Sphingobacterium endophyticum
TCCTCTTTTTCCTTTATAGGGAATTCCGGGCTGAAGCCTGTCCTGTCAATGGGATTTTTGTCGGTCCAGCTCGATTTTTCAGGAGGTATGTAAAGCTTGAATCCCTGATAGGGGAGATCGGTAGGGATGGACATCCCCACATAGTCCATCATTCCCAAGGAGTTCTGCCCATAGGTCACGACTTTTTCGCTCTGTCGAGTTAGGTAGATGAATAATTCTGTAGAACTACCTGAAAGGCCGTCAAATACCACAGCTACCTTCTTGGGCAAAGCAAGGATGGTATCTCGTGGAAAGTTCACACTAGGTATATACAGGAATTGGTCATTTGAAAGGGAGAGCTCATTGTAGGTCCTGCGGTAAGCATCCATTGTTTCCTTTGGAAAGTACTTTTTGAGGTCAGGTGGGTATGGGGCTGTTGACGTAAGATTCCAGGTCGGCAATTTTCCTTGATGAATTTTCCTTGGAAACCCTGAGGTATGAACCGCCCTGGTCAATCTGGTCCGTCGCGATATAAGGGATAAGGCTGGTCCATCCCGATCCGCCACCACCATTTCCCCTAAGGTCAATGAGCAGGTATGGTGTTGTTCTGATGGTTGAGTCATTAAGCGCGATGAGACTTCCAATCTCCCTGTCGTTGTTCTCGAAAGTTGGGATCTTCAGGTAATTGAAGTCGTGGTTTATTTTTTTGAACATTAGCCCGTTTGAATTTTCCTTCCAGCTTTTGACCTCCTCCGATTCCAGTGTTGTTAGTAGAGCATTCTCGCGTATCCAGAGCTGCATGTTCCATATTTTCACAAAGTTTCCGACTTTCTTTGCCGGTATGTCAATATTTAATTTCCTGTTGTAAAGGGATGCAGAATAGGAATTTCCTTGTCTTGCGAGCGTGAAGTATACGAATCCCTGGGGATATTGATCGGTGGTTGAAGCAACCTTGACTCCCCAGAAAGTGTCTTTCCCATTTTCCATGATCGCGATCTTCGAGCCATGGGGATCAATCCAAATTCCCTCAATAGAATTTTCATTTTGGCCATTTAGAAGTTCTTCAATCATCTTACCGTCAATAGGGACCACGACGCTGTCGGGCATAGCACTGTATTCGATCCTGAAATGTTTGTCATAGAAAAAGTCTACGTATTCCTTTAGCAGCTCAAAACAGGAAGCCGGATCAGTGATCAGAGCAGAATTGGAAATAAGACGTTCCTTAAGAGCATTATATTCCACGTTTCTTGGCTGTGCGACCTTATCGGGAAATCCGGCATAGTTTTCTTCCACTTTACTGATGGTCATAAGGATATTTGCTTGACAGTCGCATTTTTCGGAAGCTTTAGAATAAAATGCACCCATAACAAATGTGGTGAGAAGTATCCTTTTGAAAATTTTAAATGCCTGTCCCATAATGGTTTGAATATGTTATGAAATATACAGGTTTTATATTTAAGTTGCACAACTTTTTTCCAGCTGTCCCAATAAATCCCAAATCAATCTGTAACCTTCGCTAACAATGGATACGATTTATTTATAACAGTAAAAACAGCCATTCGGCGGTATGTAGTGTGAAAGAATTGGGAGGTCTTGTAAAAATGGAAGTGAAAATCAGAATCAACATGACTAGTTTAATCAGGTGGTGTTTCAGCCTTACAATTCCACTTTCGAATCCTAAAACGTATTTGGATGGAACCAGTTCAGCGAGTTAATCAACAGCTAAGTTTACTTATTAGCTTTGAAACTATAGGACTAATTTGAATGCGGCTTATTTCGAAAAGAAACCTTAAATATTTAAATGTGAAGCTAACCCGCTACGCCCTGATAAATCTTTTGTAACTTGTAGAGAACTATGAGATAAGTATCATAGATTTGATGCTATTTTCTTCAACAATCTTTTATAAATAATTAAAATTATACGTTTTTTCAACCTACATTATGGAGAGGACGAAAAGGACAGGGTACTGTAAAATGTTATTTCAAATATTTCTTTTCGAGGTGCTAATCTCTGGGTGTTACCGTGTGCTTTCGTCATAGCCTCTGTCGGACTGAACGTCAATTCTTCAGCGGTGATTATCGGGGTCATGCTTATTTCCCCTTTAATGGGACCTATTGTGGGGCTGGGTTCGCACTGGGTACATATGACTTTGAATTATTGAAGAAATCTGCAAAAAACTTAGCTATCGCTACTGCGGTTAGTTTGTTGGTATCTTTTTTATATTTTCTATTAAGCCCATTTAAGGAGGCTCAGTCGGAACTCCTGGCACGTACTTCTCCCAACATCTATGACGTACTGATTGCATTTTTTGGAGGTCTGGTTGGAGTTATTGCCATTACTAGGAAGGAAAAAGGCAATCCAATCCCAGGTGTGGCAATTGCAACTGCCCTAATGCCACCACTTTGTACCGCAGGTTACAGTCTTGCAATTGGAAATATCAGTTATTTTGGAGGAGCAATCTACCTATATACCATTAACTGTTTTTTTATTTGTATCTCTACTTTTCTGATCGTCACACTCCTTAAATATCCGAAGTTAAAATTTGTAGATACCCTTCGTGAAAAGAGAATTACACGAACGGTCACTGCACTTATTGTCATTATGCTTGTTCCTAGTTTTTATCTGGCCTATAGTCTTTTGCAGGAGCGTAAGTTTGTCCAACAGGCTAATGCTTTTATTGAAAATGAGTTTACCGATAAGGGTATACACTAATTTACGAAAAGACACATTTTAATAATAGAGCCAGGAAAATTGAACTAGCATTTCTCGATAAGAGGTTTGGCAATGATGAGATAAAAGATCTTCAAGGCCGTTTGGGCAGTTATCGTCTGGAGGGAACAGAATTCTCATCCGTCAGGACACTAGCGACCTGAAAGGAGATATTCTTGCTGAAATACATAAACAATCGCAACATGTTTCGGAAAAGGACATTATTATCCAGAACCTCCGAAATGAGATGGCCGGATATACATTTAAAGATAGGGAAACCATTAAAGAAATTACCGCACTTTACCATGACCTTGCACCCTTCTATATTGGAAAACAGACCGTTATCGTGAATCCCGATAGCAGCTTCAATAGAACTGTTCTGCTTTACGATTCAGATAAGCAGCTGCCTAAGGAACAAGAAGAACGCTTGTCTTCCTGGCTGCATGTGAAACTTAAATCAGACAGCATTTTAGTCATATGAAGCATAAATTGATTTTACGGGTTGATTTTACCGTGCTGTCTTGAATTATTACAAGAGTTTGACAAAACCTGTTGTGAGCAAAATAGTTAAATAGTAGTCCCTGTGAATATCTTTCTATTTTATAATTGTCGATGGACATTTTTGAGGATTTTGGAAATTTCCTTGCTGGGCAGCTAGTTTTCCAAGGAAGATCCACCCTTAAGAAATAATCGAAATAGATTGCGAATGACAATATCCCCAATCTCCTGATTTGTGTGCAGTATAATGATGAACCTTACTAATGAAGTAAATGTGGATGCTGTATCGGCCATGTTCAAACAAGTTACTCATAGGACACTTGTAGACCTAAAGAGTGCATCGATCCTAGACATATGTTGGGAGTTGGACATTTGAAGGTACAATATTAAGGCCCTATCGGAATCAGAAAAATAAAACTGCAGCAAAAGATCTGGGTCTGGTTGTAGGATCCCTTCAGATTATCTTCGTTCTTTTCGATGATATCAAATCAGGATGCATTGCCTAAAAATGTACTTATTCTTGTGCAAAATTTGCTTATTAGTTTATTTTTTATTACTTTTGTTGCTCATTAATTATTTAACTGCAGGATCCAAACCTATATTCTATTCTGCAAAAAATCCCCAAAGATTGATTGAAGTAAGTGTTGTTGGTGGTGGAAGTTGGGCTACTGCTTTAGTAAAAATATTGACCGAAAATAAAATCCCAACCTATTGGTACCTTCGAAGAAAGGAGCAGGTTAAGCACGTTCTGGAACACGGAAGTAATCCAAGGTATCTTCCGCAGGTCAAGCTCGATCCATTGTTAATCTTTCCATCAGATAACCTGGACCAAGTTTTATCTCGAGCAAAAAATATCATTTTTGCTGTTCCAAGTGAAGCTCTGCAACTTGTTTGTAATGGCCTTGATCCTTCCCTTTTTAAGGATAAAATTGTTTTATCCACGATCAAAGGAACTGTAGGGAAGAAAAATGAAGTTCCTAGCAGCTATTTAAGCAGAACATTGAAAATACCATTGACTCACATCGCGTCACTCGCAGGACCTTGCCATTCTGAAGAAATTGCAGAAAGCAAACCAACTTACCTAAGTTTATCGTGCGTAAACCAGATTACAGTTGATAAGTTAGGTGTATTGTTTAGAAGACCTTACATTCAAGTTCGAAGTAACAGCGATCCAATTGGGGTTGGGTATGCCTCTATCTATAAGAATGTATTGGGTATAGCTAGCGGTATGGCCAAAGGTTTAGGTTATGGAGATAATT
>JBEBTR010000214.1:0-4443 GCA_040393725.1 Sphingobacterium endophyticum
AATTTTCTAATCCAACAGTATTATGGCAGATCAAAGTTTAAAGTGGTACGTTGTTCGTGCTGTTAGCGGTAAGGAGAAAAAGGTTAAGCAATACCTTGAAGCTGAAATCAACCGTTTAGGCATTCAACATTTGGTAACCCAGGTTCTTATCCCTATGGAGAAATACTACCAAATGCGCGATGGCAAGAAAGTAGCCAAAGAACGTAACTACTACCCTGGATATGTATTGATCGAAGCGGCATTAGACGGTGAGATCGAGCACGCAATCAAAAATGTAAATAGTGTAATCGGATTCTTAGGTGATAAAGCCGGTAATGCGATTCCTTTACGCCCAGCAGAAGTTAACCGTATCTTAGGTAAAGTTGACGAAATGGCTGAACAAGGAGAATCTATCTCAGTTCCTTATTACGTTGGCGAAACTGTAAAAGTTAATGACGGTCCTTTCAATGGTTTTACAGGTGAAATCGAAGAGGTTCACGAAGACAAGAAAAAATTAACCGTAATGGTAAAAGTATTCGGTCGTAAAACTCCTCTTGAATTGAACTATATGCAAGTTGAAAAAGAGTAATCTTTGAAACATTAGAAAAGCAAAAGAATTTAAAAGCTCTATCCTTCAGGATGGAGCTTTTTTCGTTTATAAAGCTTTTGGTATCTATAACATATAATTATCTCGATATGTAAGTCTCTTTTAACTGAATAATATTAAAATCTTTATATTTAAATATTGAATCACCTAAATTAATGATGTTGAAATCCGAAACCTTATCTTCTAATCTTTCGGCTCCTGTAAAAATCAGAGTACGAGCCATCGATATTATGCGAGGCTTAACTTTATTTCTCATGCTTTTTGTTAATGATCTGTATACAGCTGCTGTACCAAAATGGTTATTACACACTGAAGCAGATGTGGATGGAATGGGTCTTTCAGATTGGGTGTTTCCAGGATTTCTTTTTATGGTTGGTATGGCAATCCCTTATGCGGTAACAGCTAGGAAAAAGAAAGGTGATTCGGATGGACAGGTATTCTTGCATATCCTCGTCCGTTCCATAAGTTTAATAATTATCGGTCTGTTGATTGTCAATTCTAGCAGCCTAAATCCTGAACTTACTGGTTTAAATAAATTAGTGTGGTTAGGATTGGTTTATGTTTCTATTTTTCTGATATGGAACAATTATCCAAAAGAAGGAAATACTAAGCTGTTTCTCGGATTGAAATGGTTAGGGATTATTGGGATGATTTTCTTAGCTTATATTTTTAAATCAGGAACAGTAGAATCTCCTGGGTGGTTTGAACGCAGTTGGTGGGGAATCCTAGGATTAATAGGTTGGGGATATCTTGCTGGAGGATCGGTTTATCTTATCATCAAGGAGCGAATTTTATTAGGAATACTTGCCGTTCTATTCTTTCTAATTCTGAATATAATTTCCTCGAGTGGACTTATTCCGATGTTAACGCCTGTACAGGGTTGGTTTAATGTCTTAATAGGTGGGAATGTTCCTATGATCGTTGTATCAGGAATGTTAGCGGCATTAATTGTAAGAAGGGTGTCGAGCGATTGGAAAAAACTTGCCATATATCTCTGCATTTATGGATTAGTATGTTTGATTTTGGGATTGATTCTTCATCAATGGTTTATAGTCTCCAAAATTTTGGCAACTCCATCCTGGGGAATGTTATGCAATGGGGTAAGTATATTAATATTTGTCTTGATTTATTATTGGATAGACGTAAGGGGTTATACTAAATTTAGCAGATTATTTGAGTTAGCTGGGCAAAACTCATTGACTACATATCTTGCTCCAGACATGATCTACTTTATCATTTGGGGATTTGGCCTTCCTGTTTTGTTCTATAAGCAATTAGAATACATGTGGCTAGCAGTCCTTGGATCTTTAGTCTGGGCGTACTTGATGTTATGGTTTGGCATCATGCTGAACCGAATTGGAATTAAACTTAAACTATAAATACTATTTATTATGAGAAGAAAAGAGAAAAATGTCCTTTGGATCTTTGGGATGCTTTTGTTGATTGTTGCCCCGTTATTCACTCTTGCGCAGGGTAAAAAGCCCCATATTGTATCCTATGTTACGTCCTGGACAAAACCAATTCCTGACCCCAATCTAATCAGTCATATCAATTACGCCTTTGGTCATGTGAATCAAACATTCAACGGTATCAAACTTGATAATCCAGAAAGGCTTCGTGAGATTGTAAAATTGAGGAAGTTAAATCCAGACTTAAAGATTTTATTGTCAATTGGAGGTTGGACATCAGGAAGATTTAGCGAGATGGCTGCGGATGAAAAGAATAGGATGGGCTTTGCGAAAGATTGTCAAAGGATCGTGAAAGAATTTAATCTCGACGGGATAGATATAGACTGGGAATATCCAACGAGCAATGAAGCAGGGATTTCTTCATCACCCGAAGACACCGACAATTTTACCTTACTCATGCGGGATATTCGAAAAGAGATTGGTCCAAAGAAACTATTAACATTAGCGACCATTGCAGATGGAAAATATATTGATTTCAGGGCTATTGATAAGTATATCGATTTTGTCAATGTGATGATGTATGATGTTTCAAAACCACCACTACAGCATAATAGTTTATATCGTTCAGATCTTGCAGGGAGAATTACATTTGTTGAAGCTCTTCAGGCGCATTTAGATGGTGGAGTTAGCAAGGAAAAATTAGTAATGGGCATTCCATTTTACGGCAGGGGAGATAAAAAACAGGTTAATGATTTTGTGAACTTTAAAGATATTCCAAAATTGACCCAATTCACAGAGAAATGGGATGACAAATCGAAGGTTCCGTACTTAGTAGATTCAACGGGAACATTGGTACTGACTTTTGAAAATGAGAAATCCTTAAAAGAAAAGGCTGCTTACATAAAATCTCAAGGAATCCTTGGTGCAATGTATTGGGAGTTTTATGGTGATAACGATGATTTATTATTAAGTAAGACCCTTTATGAAGGTTTGAAGTAGTGTTATCAAACAATATGGTTATCTTATTGTTTGTCTTACAGTGGATTATCTTTTATTTCTGTTGACCAATATAAAATAAAGCTTATGATTAATCAAATTTTAAAACCCAGTAAATTGGGCTTTACAGCTCTTTTACTCCTTTTTGGGATGGAAACTTGTTTATATGGACAGGATAATGAGACAGCATATTTCTCAGATATTACAGAAACAAGCATTCCATTGGATCCAAAGACTCATGCTTTGGATGTTGTCTTGGTAGATGTCAATGGAGATAGTTCATTAGATATTGTATTAGCGTTGGAAAACCAACCAAATCGGTTATATATAAATGATGGAAATGGAAATTTCACATGGAAGAAGGGTGTTTTTGCGGATGTCAACCATGATACCGAACATGTCCGGGTTGCCGATATGGATAATGACGGTTTTGTAGATGTCGTATTTGTTGCGGAAGACGATCAAAATCATGAATATTATTTGGGTAATGGGGATGGTACATTTCGGAATGTTTCGGACAGGCTATTAGGAAAAAGTGAAGGAAATGGTTTGGATATCGGCGATGTTAATGGAGATGGCCTTCCAGATATTGTCATAGGCAATACGGGAGATAAGCCGGGATTATTTTTATGGTTGAACAATGCGGAGAAGCCTGGTTTTTTGATTGACGCAACGGCAGAACTGTTGCCAGATTATACAAGCCAAAGCCAGTCTGTGAAATTATTTGATGCGGATGGAGATGGGGATTTAGATTTGGTGGTTGCAAACGAGGCACCACCAAGTCGACTGTACTTTAATGATGGTAAGGGCAGATTCACGGAAAGGGAAGGATCTTTAGTTGAGACGGAGCCTTTACATTCAAGAGAAGTTATCGTATTCGACGCAGATAAAGATGGGAAGCCAGATATATTCTTTGCGAACCTAACCAGTAATGGAGGGAATAAAGAAAGAAACTCGAGGGGTCGCATATTTATGAATAAAGGAGATGGAAAATTTGTTGATGAAACGGAAGAAAGGATTCCAGATTATGATTTTTCTACGTATGCTGCGAATGTGATTGATTTTGATCGGGATGGTGACATGGATATCATATTGAGTGCGTTAAAGATTCCGCCATTTGAGGCAATGCAGGTTCAGGCATTGCGAAATGATGGACAGGGGAAATTCAGTTTTGCGACGGAAGAAGTTATTCCTAAGGTTACTGTTGAGCGGGCATGGGGTCAGAGTGTAGGTGATGTTAATGGGGATAAGATTCCGGATTTACTGATAGGAGCTTGGGGAGATCAGGTACGACTATTATTGGGTAAATAAAAAAAGAAAAATAGTTTTCATATTATAGATTTTATAGTTATCTTTGCACCTCGTTTGGTTGCAAATATTGAGTTTGCGCTGGCGAGAAATTAAATGTTACGTTATTGCTTCCAACTTACTAACAAACATTTAACAAATTAA
>JBEBTR010000215.1:0-4437 GCA_040393725.1 Sphingobacterium endophyticum
ATCCTGATCTAAGGCATTTTGGGCGATGCCTTTTTGTTCGGCAAAGAAATCATAATTGCCACCATACTTCGTGATTCCAGATTTGGTCATTTCAGCGATTTCAGGCAACAGGTTCAAAAGAGTTCTGTCATGACTGACAACCAAAAGTGACTGGCTGCAATTCTCAATGAATTGATAAAGCAGATTTCTGCCTTCATAATCCAAATGATTACTTGGCTCATCCATTAATATAATCTCGGGTTCCTGAATGGCAATACCTGCAAGAAATACCTTGGTTTTCTGTCCGCCGCTTAGATCCTCAATCTTATGGTCCAAGGATATTCCGGACAGATTCCAATGTTCAAGTGCTTGCTGACATCGATCTTCGATTCCCCAGTCATCATTGAGGGTATCCATATTTTCAGACGTCATTTTTCCGTCTAATATTTCATGGAAAGCTCTCAATTTTTCATGAATGCCAAGGGCTTCGGCGACACTCATTTTATTATAGCTGTCGAGCAATTGTGGAATATAATAAGGTTTGCTGTCACATGCTACAGTTCCTGAGTTAAGTCTGAGCTGGCCGGCAATGATTTTTAATAATGTTGATTTTCCAGTACCATTATTGCCAATCAAAGCCAGTTTTTCTTGATTGTTAACGACTAATTGAATGTCGTGAAATAAAATATCCTTATTGGGATGAATATATGTTGCGTTTTGTAGAATAACCATAAAATCCTTTCGCTAGGGGAATAAAACCATTAAAAAGCAATTTGCTTTTTGTGAATTGTTGCGGAAAGAATTTGGGTATTACATATATTCGATTTTGATTTTTGATTACACAAATATAGAATTATTTTTTTAATTCTATCCTTTTCGAGGTTTAACCGTTCTCTATAGTTCTGAATGTGAGGTTGATTCTCGGGCCGTGCGATGCTTTGGTTGGAGGAAGCCTATGAAGCCAATGGTCTTGTGTATTGTCTTTCATGACAAGTAAGCTTCCGTTTTCAAGCAGGATATCGATCTTTTCTTTCGTTTGTTTGTTTTTGAAAGAGAATTTTCTTTCAGCTCCAAATGTTAATGAGGCAATTGCACCATGCTTTTTAAGGTCTTTTTCCCCGTCACTGTGCCATGCCATCCCTTCTGAACCATCATGGTAGAGATTGAGCAGGCAGGAATTATAGGTTTCTCCTGACTCTTCCTCAACTCTTTTTTTTAATTCCAATAGTTCCTTAGTCCACGGAAGTGCAACTTTTTGGATGTTTGAATAGCTGTATTCAAATCTTTTATCTCCATACCAAGCAACCTTGCGTTTAGTTTCGATATGTTTTCCAAAGATGATGGCTTGGTCATTCTTCCATTCAATGGAATGGAGCAAGGTGTTGTAATAAAAATTTGTATCGGGTATTATGACACCATAATAATTGACAGTACCATCATGGGGTAAAAGATTCTTCGAAGGTTCAGCGGTATTAAATAGCTTCATTTGTGATTTCTTTGTCGTTTTGAGCGAACTCCCAACCTAATATAACAGATTTTCGAATTGGTTTCCAACGGTATCCTCCGGTTTGTCCGGTGGTTTGGATCACCCTGTGGCAAGGGATTAAATAGGCTATGGGGTTTTGCCCGATTGCGGTTCCTACTGCTCGGGATGCATTAGGCTGCTCTATTTTATTGGCGATATCTTTATAACTGCTAACTTCTCCCAAGGGGATCTGAAGTAATGCTTGCCAAACCTTGAGTTGAAATGGTGTTCCTTTTAAGTGTAGTTTTATCCTTTTTAAGGAGTTATCTTCTGGATTGAATATTCGTACAGCCTCAAGGTGAATCGGCAGCTCCTGCTCACTTATATTGGCGTTTTCAAAAACCTTCTCAAATTCATTTAGTCCTTCTTCCTTTTGATCTACAAATGCCATATAGCATATTCCTTTATCGGTTGAAGCGACCAAACAAATTCCGAAAGGTGTATCCTGCCAACTATAGGAAATATCCAAGCCTTCCGCACCTTGTTTGTATTCTGCAGGAGTCATTCCTTCGATTTGCACAAACATATCATGAAGCCTACTTGTACTTCCTACTCCTGTTAATAGATGCGTTTCGAAAAGGGTTTTCTGTTCTTCTTTCAACAACTTCTTAGCATAATTCACTTGAGTATATTGTAGGAACTTTTTAGGACTTGTGCCTGCCCAATCACTGAACAACCGTTGAAAATGAAATGGACTTAAATGAACATGCTCTGCAATGGCATCCAAACTGGGTTTCTCTTGGAAGTGATCCTGGATGTATTGGATTGCTTTAGCAATTCGTTCATAATTCAATTCTTTTTGCGTCTTTTCCATATTCAAATTTCCCTACAAATGGCAGAAGATAAAATCCGATTCTTGCTAAGTTACGAGATATTACAAAAAGAAAGGCAGATGAAATGATCATCTACCTTCCCGAATAAACTATATATCAGGGTTATTTTGCTAAATAACCTCCATCTACTGGATAGTAAGATGCGGTGACGAAAGATGCTTTATCTGAAGCCAACCATAAGGTTAATTCAGCAACTTCTTCTGGTTTTCCCAATCTTTGGAAAGCATGTTGAGTTTCCAGATATTTTAATGTGTTTTGATCAAGGTTTTCATCAATTAATGGGGTAGCAATGAATCCTGGTCCGATGGCATTGACACGAACGCCTTTGGTGGCATATTCCCAACCTGCTGTTTTTGTTAATCCGACTACTCCATGTTTAGCTGCTACATAGGCTGAGGACTGAGCAAAACCAACAGATCCTAAGATCGAAGCCATATTGATGATACTTCCGCCGACTTTTTCGATTTCCGGCAATTGATAATGCATGCCATAGAATACCCCATTGAGGTTGATATCAATCACTTTTTTCCAGCCTTCTATGGATAGGTCGGCAACCGGATTGGCTTCACCGCCGATTCCCGCGTTGTTTACTGCGATATGCAATGCCCCAAAATTTTCGATGGCAGCATCCACTATTTTTTTATTGTCTTCGGGAGAAGATGAGTCTGCTTTGATAAAAATTACATTTCCATCCCCAAGGTTGTTGATAAGTTCATTACCCAACTTTTCATTTAAATCCGCTACAACCACTTTAGCACCCTCTTTTACAAAAAGCTCTACAATAGCCTTTCCAATACCTGAAGCTCCTCCAGTTACAATAGCTACTTTGTCATTTAGTTGTTTCATAATTATACCTCTTATTTATTATCAAAAGGTACAAAGAATACTCATGACAAAGTGTGATCAAAGTCATTGAATTAATTGATTATGACTTTAATAGGAAAGAAAAGCGGAAAGGTTACAAACTTTTGATAATTGTCTATTCTTTATTTTGGGGAAAATCGTTGCTTAGAATTATAGCATCACCTTTTCCGTATTCATTGGAATAAACTTTTATCAAGACCCCAACTGATGAAAGAATCAATGGACCAAAAATTAAGCCCAGCATACCAAACAATTTTAGACCTAATAAAACCCCAAATACGGTGATCAGAGGAGGAACATTGCCCAATGTTTTTAGAATGGTAAAGCGAAGAATATTATCAATGCTGCCAATTAACAAGAATCCATATAATAAAATACCTATGCCATTAGCTGTTTCACCGCTAGCCAAAGTAATGATTCCCAAAGGCAAGTAAATGGTCATGGTACCCAATACTGGAACAATGGAGGCAATGCCAGTCAGCATTCCCATGAGGATAAAGTTTTCAACCCCAAAGATCCAATAACCCAGCATGGCAACCAGGCCTTGAAAGAATCCTAAGATCGGTATACCAATAGCATTGGAACGGACCATCGAATCAAATTCTATCCATAATTCTTGCTTGCTCTTTGGAGAGAACGGAACAGCACGGGAAATATAACCTTCCATCTGTCGACCATACACCAACATAAAGTAAAGAACAAATAGAGCCACGATAATATTAATCACAACCTCCGCCACGGAATTTAAAATGCTTGGCACATACTTGGTAAAGCTCTGCAAGATATTCAATAGCGCCTCATTTGACATATCGATATCCTTAAGAAAAGGTTTATCGGCCATGTATTCTTTCAGTAAATTAAATTGTGAAAGGATCCTATCGGTATTTGAAAGGAGGGAGGTGATTTGAGGAACTAAATAATCAACTAATGCCCATATGGGCAGTACAATGAAAACAATGGAAATTAGAATAGCAAGCAGACTAGTAAGGATCTTATTCCATCTTCTCTTTTCTGTCAATTTAAAATAACTCTTTCTGAAAAGTACATATAACGTAATAGCACCTAAAAATCCAGGAAGATAATAGTAGAGGTTCTTGAAAATAAGGATACAGACCAAAATGATAATTATTATCAGCATGATCTGATTGATGGAATTGTTGTTAATCTGCTTCGTTCTCATATAGAAGCAATTTAGGAATTTTATTAGTATTTAGTAGTTAGTAGTTAGTAATTAGA
>JBEBTR010000216.1:0-4419 GCA_040393725.1 Sphingobacterium endophyticum
CCTTACAAAACAGAGAAATTTAACTATACCATTAACTAAATACAGCCATGAACAAGACTATAATTATCAATATAAACAGTATCGTCTTCCACATTGAGGAGGATGCCTACGAGACCCTGCGGTCATACATGATCGAGATTAAAAGGCACTTTGGGAATTCTGAAGATAGCCGTGAAATCCTAGAGGATATCGAAAATCGTATTGCGGAAATGTTTTCTGAGCGTATCCAAACGGGTCGTAAGGAAGTTATTAACCGTGAGGATGTCGATCAGGTGATTGCTCAAATGGGTAGAGTTAGTGATTTCGATGTTGAAATTGACGACGAACCTCGTGCTGAAGCAGAACCTAAAGCGGCTTTTGCTGATCATACCGAACAATCAGGATCTCAACAAGAGGAAAGCAAAGAACATAAAGAACAGACTGCTGATTTCGGTTTTACAGAGTACTTGACATCCAAAAAATTGATGCGAGATATGGACGATAAAGTCCTTAGCGGGGTTTGTAGTGGATTAGGTCACTATTTTAACATTGAAGCGAAATGGGTGAGAATTATCTTTGTACTATTCTTCCTATTTGGTGGTTCAGGAGTATTGTTGTACTTCGTTTTATGGGCAGTAATGCCGAAAGCTACTACTCGTGCCGATAAATTGGCAATGCGTGGTGAACAAGCTAACCTTCACAACTTCAAGAAATCCTTTGATGAAGAAATGAAAGGTGTCCGTGAAAATTTTTCCGGAGCCGGCGAGCATATTAGTCGAGGAGCTCGTTCGGTTGGAAACTCTTTAGGGTCTATTTTCTCGGTAATCGGTAAAATTCTAGGCGTTTTAGTCCTTATTTGGGCCGGACTTAGTATCATCGGTATGTTTATATTCTTCGTATTCAACGTTCTGAATATTATGGGATACAAGAACGATATTTTCTTCGATCCTTTAGAAGTTCTGGATCCTACTTCCGCTTTCTTTGCCATCCTTGCCGGTTGTGCTGCGATCATTATTCCTTTATTGGCGATTTTCTTTATCATGCTTCGCGTGGTATTTAAAACTAGGCCAATGAATAATTATGCTAGCATGTCGCTATTGGCAGCTTGGATTGTATCGATTGTCATGATCCTTTATTTTGTAGTCGTTACGAATCAAGACACCAATCAAGAAAGTACAATCTCTGTAGAGAAGACAATTGAACCTAAGGATACCTATATTCTTTCTGAAAACGACATTCGGGTGATTAAAACAACGGATGAAGATTTTAATAACAATAGGGAAAATGGTTTTAAAGTTGGATCATTGGTCGGCAATTATCTGCGTGAAGATATATCAGTAAGTATTGAACCTTTGGATTCATTAAAAGCACCTTATCTACAGTACAATTACTTTGCAAAAGGTGGGTCCTATGCAGATGCTTCCAACAGAGCCGGTAAAATAAACTATTCAGTTAAACAGGAAGATAATAACATTTATTTCAATAGCCATTTTACATTACAGGAGAAACAGCTGATCCGTGCTCAACATGTTCATGTGAATCTTTTCCTTCCTGTTGGAACGAAGGTTATTATAGATGATAATCTTTCTAGAAAACTAGATGGAATTGAAACTTGGAAATGCAAAGCTGAAAAAAATTCCAAGACCTCGGAATGGATTATGACCAAAAGTGGTTTGAAATGTATTTTGAAATTGGAGGAAGAAAAAGCTAAAGCAGAAGAAGAACGCCTGGAGGAACTGAAGGAACAACAGAAAGAAAAAGAAGAGAAAGCCAAGGAGGAAGCTGACGAAAAGAAAAAAGATAAAACAGAAGCAACCTCTGAAGACAAGGAGTCGTCTACAGTAGACAGCAATGCATAATAAACATATTTTACCAAACCAACTATTAAAAATTAAACATACTAGCCAACACTAAAAATGGGAAGAATAATTACAATCATGATCCTCTTTATCGCTGCAGTTGCCAGCAAGGCCCTAGCCGGCCCTGTTGTTCAGGATACAGATATCAAAGGAAAGGTGCTCAATCAGGATAACCAACCTGTAGCATCTGCTTCGATCTATCTGATGTCTTCTTCAGCAAATGTCTTGATAAAAAGTGCAGTAACAGATGAAAATGGAGCTTATACCATTATCAAAGCACCAAAAGGTACTTACTATATTGAAGTTACCTCAGTAGGATTCAGCAAGGGCAAATCAGCTGTGTTCGAATTGGGTGATAAAACTTTCGAAGTTCCTGATATTATTATCAGCTCGAATAGCCAGGCTATTGAAGCCGTGACGGTTCAGCGCCAAGTACCAATGGTACAAAATGTGAATGGTAAGCTGGTCCTTAATGTGGAGAATTCAACTTTAGCCGCTGGTAACAATGCCCTTGAAGTCGTGAAACGTGCGCCTGGAGTGAGTGTGGATAAAGATGATAATCTTCAATTGATGGGGCAACAAGGTGTTAACGTGACAATTGATGGCAGACAAACATTTATGTCGGGCGAACAATTGGCAACTTTCTTAAAATCTACCGATGCAGGTCAGATCAAAAGTGTGGAAGTTACTACTACCAGGTCGGCGAAAGATGATGCTGAAGGTGCCGTAGGAACAATTAACATCGTACTGAAGAAAAATAGAACCGAAGGATATAATGGTACTTTCGTGGCTTCTGCTGCTCATGGTAGACATATGCGTGGCAACAGCTCCCTGAACCTGAATTATAAAAAGAACAATACTACTTTATTTGGGTCTTATGCTTATACCAATAATAAAGAGGAAATGGATATTAATATATTCCGTGAAATCCCCGATGGTTCTAAATCTACATTTTTTGACCAAAATGCAGCGTTAATCGAGAAAAATAATAGCCATAACTATCGTGTTGGTATCGAGCAGAAAACATCTGAAATGAATACCATGATGTTCCAAGTTTCGGGAAATTCCTATGCTGAAAATGCAACAAATAATTCTCAAACCGATATTGGCTTTGGAACGAACTCCATCGATACAGTTTTGATGTCTCCATCCAGAAATAAAATGAGCTTGGATCGCATGTCCTTTAATTTCAACAACGAATATAAAATGGATACCCTTGGTCAAAAGTTGACATTGGATTTAGACTGGAGCACTTTCAAAAATCGTTCAAACATGAACTATACTTACAGAACGGAAAGACCTAATGGAGATCTTTTTAAACCTGAAGAACATGAA
This sequence comes from Sphingobacterium endophyticum, assembly GCA_040393725.1. Lineage (GTDB taxonomy): Bacteria > Bacteroidota > Bacteroidia > Sphingobacteriales > Sphingobacteriaceae > Sphingobacterium > Sphingobacterium endophyticum_A. The sequence continues at coordinate 3,174 of JBEBTR010000216.1, forward strand.
AGAAGTAATATGCCTACCGATATCGATATCTATGTAGGTAAGTTAGACTATGTGAAACCTTTCAAAAATGGAGGATTGGAAGCTGGTTTGAAATACAGTAAGGTGAAATCTGATAACAATATGGTTTTCGACAAATTGGTTGGTGACACCTGGCAAAATGTAATTAGCAAATCCAATTTATTTATCTATGACGAACAGATCGCTGCAGCTTATTTAGATTATAACCGCGTATTCGGAAAATGGACAGCAAAAGCAGGTTTAAGAGCTGAATATACCATCTCCGACGGTAATTCTATTACCAACAGCACAAGGGTAAAACGAGATTATTTGGACCTTTTCCCATCTGCTAATATTGGTTATAACATGAGTGAAAACCATATTTTCTCTTTGGGATATGCAAAGAAAGTGACTCGTCCGAATTATAGATTTTTAAATCCCTTTAGATATTACATTGATAAATTGACCTATCAAGAAGGTAATCCTTATGTAAATCCTCAATATACGCATGGCTTTACATTAAACTACACCTTAATGAAGATGTTCAATTTTACTTTGGGTAGTGATTTCACAAACGATGCTATCGTAGAAAGCATGGGGCAGGATACCACGACCAATACGACCTGGGTTACTCGTGAAAACTTAGGTAAATCCACAACTTCCTACTTAAATATGAACATTCCTTTCAAAGTGGGTAAGATTTGGACGATGAACAATAATATTACCGGAATCTATATGCACTTCAAGGGTCCTATTGCGGGATACCATGTAGACCAAGGATCATTCTTTGTTCAGGCAAACAGTTTCCATAGTTTCAAGATCCATCCACAATGGTCTTTAGAGGCTTCATTGAACGGCAATACGCCTTTCATTTATAACACCTTTAAAATCCACGGAAGGTTCAATGCTGATCTTGGTGCAAACTATAACTTTAAAGACCAGAAAAGCTCCTTGAAACTTGCTGTAACCGATGTGTTCAGGACAAATAGAAATAACTTGTCAACGGATTTCTTCGAATACCAATCCAAAATTCGACAATACAACGATTCGCAGGCAGTCCGTTTAACATTCACCTATAAATTCGGTAACCTGAAACAACAGATCCGAAAAAGTGACTCCAAAAACGAAGAAAAAGACCGCGCGTCATCAAACTAATAAAAATCTTTGTTTCAATGTTTAGTTAATTAAGGTCCCAGATTTCCTACGCTGGGGCCTTTTGGTTAGATGAGAGACATAAGACATTAGACAT
>JBEBTR010000217.1:0-4409 GCA_040393725.1 Sphingobacterium endophyticum
GAACGATACCTCTGTATGTTTTAAAATAAAGAAAGGAAAAATAATATACTGCAGTAACTAAGATGGACTTTTTAACCATTAGTTCCACGGCAAATCGCCCCTTAAAGCTATTGATGATAAAATTAGATAGGTAGTAGCAGAACACTACGATTAGAATATCAATTAATAAAATAACCCACCTTGGGCTATCCTTTCTTAAATAGCGTCTTAAGGAATAAATGTCCATTTATTTTTATCTTAAAATAAGTATGTTTTCCCCTTTCATAAAATGATAAAAATAAGGCAAACACATTATAAGATAATCAAAGTTAATGCCACTTTCACTATCTCTTTTATAATTCACATAATGATAACAGCTCGGGGAAAGCCATTAGGATGTTAGTGTAGACTAAAAGCGAGACAATCAATAAATTATCTCGCTTTTATCATATTATTTTTTCTTTCCGATTAGTTTTTTGAGTTGTTTTTTCAATTTAGCCCTAATAGAAACAGCACTCGAATCCACATAACCATAGCCATAGCCATAGCCATAACCGTAACCATAGCCTCTAGCGAAATCAACATCATTGATTACAACAGCCATATTTTTCAATTTACCATCTTCGTACAGCTCCTTAGGAACGTTCAATAGACGTTTATCTAAGTAATTTGCACGTGTAACATAAATTGTCAAATCAGCATTTTCAGCGATTAACAAGGTATCGGTTACTAAACTCACTGGGGCAGTATCTACGATAACAAAATCATAATGCGTTCGGCCGAATTCAATAACCTCATTAAAATGACCATTCATTAACAATTCAGCAGGATTCGGCGCAATATATCCTGAATAGATAATATCAAAATCGTAGGGTGCCGGTTTTTTAATAATGATATTCTCTACAGGCATTTCCGGATTAATTAAATACTGGGTAATTCCTATGTTAGTATGTTGCAAATGTGAAAGCCCAAGATAGTCTAGAACTTTTGGAGAACGGATATCAGCACCAATAAGTAAAACTTTCTTACCCGACATCGCGAGGATTCTGGACAGGTTGGTGGAAACAAATGATTTACCTTCTCCAGCAGTTGTTGAAGTTACAAAAATGACTGAGGAATCTTTTTTTGCCCCTAACATAAAAGCGATATTAGTCCTCAATATTCTAAACGCTTCTGCAAGGGAAGAACGGTCATTATCTTTAACAATAGGATCTTCAGAGCTCGGCACTTCTCCGAGAATCGGAGCATTGAATTTCTCCTCAATATCTTTGCGCGAGTGGACTTTGTTGTCAAGAAGGAATTTTATGTATAAGATCCCAAAAGGAATTATCATACCAGCAATAAGCGCACCCAATATAATAATTGACTTGCTAGGTTTAACAGGCTCATTTGATCCATAAGCTTCATCAATAACTTTAAGAATGGCAGGAGTTGCTGAAGCTTTGATCTCTGTTTCCTCTCTTTTTTGTAATAAAAATAGATATAATGATTCCACGATTTGTTGCTGCCTAGAAATATCCTTAAATCCACGTTCTTGATTAGGAAGCTTACTCAACCTTCCTTCAAATTTATTTTTTTGTCCTTGAAGTGCATTTACATTTGATTGTAAAACTTGCCGGTAATTAGATAAGGAAGTATTTAATGATATGCCTACTTCATTAATACTTTTCGTCAGATTTTGTACAACTGGGTTATCAGGAGTTGCTGACTTAAGTAAATCTTCCCTTTCTAAAACTAATTCATTATAGTTTTTAACAGTAGATTGAATTGAGGGGTCATCTAACCCTATATTCGATGGTAATAAATTACCAGAATTGGATGAAACAGCACCTTTCATCATTTCTGCGAGGCGAAGTTGGGTTTGATAATCTAAAAGTTTCCGTTCATTTTCTGAAGCATTCTGCATATAAAGTTGAACTTCTGAACTCATATCAACTAAGTTATTCTGATCTTTATAATCAGCCACCTTAGAATCAGCACTAGCTAAATCTTTGGAAATTAATGCTAACCGAGAGTCAATAAAATCTGAAGTTGCACGAGTCACTTTCAATTTATCTTCTGTTACATCATTATTGTACTGTTCGATTAGGGAATTTAATAAAAGTTCGCCTTTCTTAATACTGCGACTATTAATTGAAAAATTAACTATATAAGATTGCTTTTCTTTATTAGGAGTAATTTGAATAGCATTCAATAATCTATCTACAGATTTATTTATTGGCTCAAAATTTATAACAATATCCGTTAAAAAAGTTTGATTCTTCTGCTGAAGAAACATAACTCGGCCTAAGGGACTATTAATTTTCTGTCCATAGCTCACAATTCTAGTTCCAAATTCACTGTCCTCGATTTTTATTTTATCATCATTCTTTTTAAGCAGAAATGTAGTCGAAACAGAATCTAACCTTGAATTATTTGGTTCTAATAAAACAAGTTTAATTGGAGATTGAAACTCGACCAATTCGGAACTTTTAACATTACCTTTATAAGCATAAGAAATATTTAATCTATTTTGAACAATTACTTTTCTTAAAATCCTCCGAGACTTTATAACATCAATTTGGTCTGCAACAAAGGCTGAGCTTGAACCACCTAAGCCTCCCAAAGCAGCAATTTCAGAGAGCCCAGCGAGATCCCCAGTAGGCTTATTTTCATCTTGCAATAATATTTTGGCCTTAATGTCAAAAATTTTATCGGCATATCTTAAATAAATAAAAGCGCCAATCAAACAAAACAAGATGGAGAATATAAACCACTTCCAATAAAAAGCATATTGTTCAAAAACCTGCTTAAGGTTCAAATCTTGTTCTTTTTCATCTAATGAATTAGAATTAGGAAAATTACTCATGTAATTAAATATTTTTAATTTTTATCTAACTATAACAGCTATAATAGTAATAATTAAGCCGGCAATGGAAACAAAAATGGAAGTGTTTTGAGTATATTTAGATGATTGCACTTTCGCACCATTAGGTTCGACATATATTACATCATTTTGTTGAAGAAAGTAAACAGGTGAGTTTAAGGACTCTCTATTAGTTAAATCTATTCGGAACTCTTCTTTTACTCCGTTATGTTCTCTTAAAACGAGGACATTCTGTCTAACTCCATTTATAGTTAAATCCCCGGCCAATCCTAATGCTTCTAATATCGAAATTCTATCGTTCTCAATTAGATAACTACCCGGTTTTAATACCTCACCTAATACGGTAACACGGAAATTTCTAATATTTAGATTGACACCAGGATTTACTATATATTTACCAATATTAGATTTTAATAATTCAATTGCCTCAAGCCTGGTTAAACCGGCCAATTTAATTTTACCAATTTTCGGAAAATCAATTTCCCCGTTATTATCAATTGTATAGGTAGGTATAAATGGATTGGTGTTTTGCATTGTGCCGACCTGATAAGCATTTGTTTGGTTAAAAGGTTCAGTAGCACGAATATCATCAGCTGACACAGAAATTGTCAAAATATCACCAGATTGAAGTTTCAATGTCTTTACATCATATGAGGTATTTAAAGTCAATGAATCCTGTTGAAAATACACAATATCCTTCTTATTCGCACAAGAGGTAAAAAACAGGTTGTTTATTACTAAGAATAAAAAACAAAACCAAATTATTTTTTTTGACATATTTTTAGATATATATATTCGATTGCACCAAGCAAAAAGTAAACCATTTTATTTAATTAACAACTACAAAAGTAACTTTTTTCTAATATTATACATTAATTATTAAAGACTACATATACTCTTGAGTATATTTTATGGGGATCAAATAGCCATCTGCTAATTTAAAAGATAGTCGCTCATTTATTTTAGAATCAGAAAAAACCGCTTCCCAAACAATAATCTTTTTATCATTATCAAAATAAAACGCTCCCGGATATGGATGTGTTGTTGCCCGAACTAACCGATCTGCTTCCTCCATTTGCATAGAGGCTTTAATTTCTCCGTCTTTAGGTGTCCGACCTTCCCAGTAAGTTGCATTTGATTCTTCCTGTATAATAAGTTCATAAGTCTCTTGTTTTAATTGGGGGAAAACATTTTCTATCAACTGAATATGAGCATGATCAACTTTTTGATATAATTCTGACGCAGTCGTAGTAGCAGATAAAGGAATTTCCAATTGCCCCAACAATTTCCCTGTATCAACACCTTCATCCATTACAAACATAGAAACGCCTGTTTTTTCCAAGCCCTTAATGATGGCCCAAGGAATTGCGGCCCTACCTCTTCCTATGGGTAATAATGTTGGGTGCATACCTATGCATCCAATATTAGGAGCTTCTAATACTTTTGAGGAGGCTATTTGCGACCAGCCAATAATAAAAAGCCAATCTAAATTATATTGCTTAATGACGCTTATACAATCTTCATCATTAATATGATTTACTTTATATAATGGTATATTATGTTT
>JBEBTR010000218.1:0-4381 GCA_040393725.1 Sphingobacterium endophyticum
GCCCGTTGAATTAAATCAAATTGTCCGAATGAAATATTAAAATAATTCACTGTATACCAGGCATTAGTTATCATCCCAGCAAATAAGTTCTTTTTACTAATTGTATATGTACCCGATTCAATTGAATCTAAAATTGCCAATAACCAATAATATTTATATGTAGCTGTAGTATTGTTTAGACAAGCAGACAAATAATTAGTAGGAAGTAATTGATCGAAAGGTAAAAATGTCATTAGATATAGATGTTTTGAAGAAGGTATGAAAAATTAATAAAATAAACTTTCAATTCTTTTTCATAAAAATATATAGGATTAGCTTAGCTATTTATTTATAATTTATACTATCAAAGTCTATTTATTTAATTTAAATTTTTTAATATAAAACTGATGCGAACCTTATTTTAAGTTTCCAATAATCTAAAAATTATATTAAATTAAATTTTTACACACAAACTGATTATTAAATGAATATTAGTCTATTTCAAGAACAATGGAATAATTATAAAATATTATTTTTTGATAAAAACAAACATCATCAAGAGCATTATAAATGGGATGTTTTAAATCAAGTTATCAAAAGATGGGATTGGAAATCAGATGATAAAATAGCTATGATTAGTTCGTCATTTGATGTTCAGGGAAATAATAATTTATGGAGCAGTATGAATTATTATCCGATTAAAATGGCAATATGGTTTATGCAAGATTTTCCTGAGGAAACCATAGCAATATTCACATACTTGTTCAATGAGAAGATTGACCTGAATAATAGATTAGAAAGTTTTAAACAATATTTTGACCATAAACTACCAGAATTACAAAAGAAATATCCTGAAACTAAATTAGGATTTCATAATCAAGATATCCGAAGTATGTCACTTTATCTGTTTGTGAATAACCCGAATAAATACTCATTATTTAAATACAATATAGTAAAGGATTTTGCGGAAAAATTTGACTTAGGTGTAATTAAGAAGGGGCAGCTAGAAAATTATTCAAAATATCTTGAAATTGTTGCAACAATAAAGGGTATGATTATCGAAGATCCATTTATTGATAAATATATACAAAACAATATTTCAAATAATCTCTATACAGATGAATCACTCAATCTTTTGATTCAAGATTTTATTTTTGCTTCATTTCGAGAATTTAATACCATAAATAATAAAAAATATTGGTTATTCTCTCCTGGGGAGAACGGCTCTATGTGGGAGGAATTTTACGAAGAAGGTTATATGGGTCTAGGTTGGGATGAATTAGGTGATTTAAATAATTATGAATCTAAAGAAGAAATTAATTTAACATTAAAAGATATATACTCGACAGATTCTAGTCTAAAAAATAACACCAATGCAAATAATGATTTTGTGAGCAGCATTAAACCTAAGGATATTATTTTCGCTAAGAAAGGTCGGACAGAATTATTAGGTTATGGGGAAGTTACTTCTGAATATTATTTTGTTCAAAATGCGGATAAATATAAGCATAGAAGGAAGGTTAACTGGAAGAAAAAAGGAAAATGGAAAGTTCCACAAAACATGGTAATGAAAACCCTTACTGATATAACAGATTCTTCATCATCTTTTAAGGAAGGTAAAAAATATTATGAGGATTTACTTTCAATAATTAATAAAGAACATATGAAATTAGAAAGTACAGAAATAAATGAGAATGAAATCATATCGAATGTACCATTAAACCAAATACTTTACGGTCCTCCAGGAACAGGAAAAACTTATTATACGATAAATAAGGCTTTATCTATAATTGAGGATAAGACAATGGATGAATTAGAAACTGAAGAAAGACAGAATCTAAAAAATCGCTTTAAAGAATATGTTGACACCGGCCAAATTGTATTTACAACTTTTCATCAATCTATGAGTTATGAAGATTTTATAGAAGGAATTAAACCAGATTTAGATGAAGATGAAGACGGTAATAAAATTGTTTTTTATGATGTTAAGGATGGAATTTTTAAAGAAATAGTAAAATCAGCTAAGAAACCAGTTCCAACCCAAAAAGAAGAGGCCAACGTATATGGATTTGAAGAAGCTTGGGATGAATTATCTAGTTCGGCACAATCTTTACTCGCAGAGAATAAATTTTTAGAACTTCCCCTTATTTCTGAAAACAGAAAGATTGATATTGTCAATATAACGAGCAATGGTAACTTAAAATTAAAACCTAAAAATGGAAGAGAAAAAGGATACACCGTATCCTATAATAGGTTACGAAAATTATTTGAGGTATTTAAAGATCTTTCTTTAGTAAAAAATATAGATAAAGAATTTAGGTCAGTTATCGGGGGATCAAATAGTACAGCATATTGGGCAGTATTAAATTTTGTTAATAATAAAATAGCCTCAAACCTGAAAGTTATTAATGTTGATAATAAAAAATTCTTACCGCATGTCCTAATAATTGACGAAATCAATCGTGGAAATGTTTCTGCTATCTTTGGAGAACTCATAACATTAATCGAAGAATCTAAACGCCAAGGAAATCCTGAAGCACTTGAGGTTACTCTTCCATATAGCAAGGATAAATTCTCTATTCCATCGAATCTCTATATCATCGGTACTATGAACACTGCGGATCGATCCGTAGAAGCCTTAGATACCGCATTACGAAGACGTTTTGTGTTTGAGGAAATGTTGCCAAAAACGGATTTAGAAGAATTAGATTATAAGGTTTATGGCTATAAACTTTCTGAAATTTTGGATCGAATTAATCTTCGAATTGAAAAATTAGTGGATAGAGATCATTGTATAGGTCATGCATATTTCATCAATAAAAACGAAGAAACTATCATTGATTCCTTCTATATGAATATTATACCCTTACTTCAGGAGTACTTCTTTGGGGATTATGGAAAGATTGGACTTGTACTGGGAAAAGGTTTTGTAAGATTAAAAGAAACTGAAACTAAAATTTTCGCTGACTTTAATTATGATTACAAAGAAGATTTAGAAAGTAGAGCAGTATATGAAATCATTGATTATCCAAATGATTATAAAGAGGCCTTTGGCAATGCAATCGCATTTTTAATGAATAATGGTTAAGAAGGAATTAAAACATATTGTTGTATTTGAGCATCAGCGCCTTCTTGTTAATCAAGATGGAGAATATTATCTTTCTGAACGGCAGCATCAAGCTTTGGAGTCATATTATGGGAACTACTCCCCTTTCTTTTCATTGATTCGCAATGGGGTTCAATTTTGTGAATATGTAGGTGTTTTACAAGTCGGCGACACCTTAATTGAAATACTCCCTAAGGCGGATAAATCAGAAGATAAAGGTTTATGGCAATATCTCCTGATTAATATGATCAGAACAGTTTGGGGTTTTCCAGTTCAAAATTCAGGAAGTTCGGATTTAAAGCTAAAACATAATTCTGTATTAGACTTATACTTTGAGTTATTTATAAAAGAAGTTGAACAACTCATCCATTTGGGATTAATTAAGAAATATGTGCGTGAGGAACAAAATTCTAGAGCTTTGAAGGGTAAATTGACTTTTACAAAGCATATCCAAAAGAATATTGTACATCAAGAACGTTTTTACATCGAAACCACGATCTATACGCAGCAACATGATCTGCACAGAATAATTTTTGCCGCACTCAATCTCATATCCTTACTTAATCGGAACTCCTTGTTGACTTCCCGAATTGGAAATTTATTATTGAATTTTCCTGAACAGAAAACAATCAAGGTTAATGCTAACACATTTTCTAGGATTCAATATGATCGAAAAACAAATGTTTATAAATCTGCAATTGAAATCGCTGAATTATTGTTGTTAAATTATCATCCCGATATAAGCCAAGGAAATAGAAATGTCTTAGCATTAATGTTTGATATGAATTCTCTATGGGAACAATTTGTTATGCGTATCTTGAAAAAATCTCTTGATGAATTTAAGGTGAATGGCCAAATAGATAAGCGATTCTGGAAAGGAGACAAACTACAATCAAACATGCGTCCTGATATCGTTTTGAATCATAAAACTGAAGATTTAACAGTTGTATTGGACACAAAATGGAAAAACTTAAATGGCAAAGGACCATCACCTGAGGATTTGCGTCAAATGTTTGTTTATCACGAATATTTTGATGCTTCGCTAGTAGCATTAGTTTATCCAGGTCAAGAAATGAAAATTTCAGGAAGTTACTATATGAAGGATGGTAAAGAATTGGATAATAAACATTGTCATTTATTACAGATAACTCCAGATCCTGAATTCTCTAAATGGAAGATTAAAATTGTGGAAGCAATCAATACTTTGTTAAAGTAATTGGTTAATTTTTTCTAAATATTATTATAGATTTTCTATTCATCCATAATGATCAATATATCACCTCTATCCTATTCTCT
>JBEBTR010000219.1:0-4373 GCA_040393725.1 Sphingobacterium endophyticum
ATTCCGTAAACACTATTCGGAATATCATGGCAGATCTGAGTGCCATGTTCAATGCTGCAAAATATGAACATAACGATGAGGAACTCGGAATAATTAAAATACACAATTCCCCGTTCTCAAGGTATACCATTCCCAAAAAACTCGAATCAAAGAAAAAGGCTCGTGATGTTGAGTTCTTAAAAAAATTCAGGGACATGGAATTTGAAAGTCACACCCTTAGAGATGCGAGGGATTTATTTATGCTTTCGTTTTATATGTGCGGAACAAATATGGTTGATTTCCATAGATATCTTACTGATCCAAATATTGATAGATTTGAATATAACAGATCCAAAACTAAAGACAAGAGGGATGATGCCGCTTTTATCAGTATAAGGGTAATTCCCGAAGCAAAGGAATTGATTAAAAAGTTCGCTGGTACAATTCAAAAAAGATTCAAGACACAGAGAGGCCTTAACAATCTGGTTTGGGATGCATTTAAAAATGAATTACCTAAAATATCGAAAATAGATGATCTGACTTTTTATGATGCCAGGCATTCATTTGCTACACTGGCTAGAAGATGTGGCTTCAGTATTGAAGATGTTGGTAATGCATTAAATCACAAAAGGTCCACCATCACCAATGATTACATCAAAGAAGATTGGACCCTTATAGATAATGTTCAGAGAAAAGTAGTTGATCTACTTAAATAGCTCCTTTCCTAACTCTTTTTCCAATTCTCGTATCCTGACCTCTACCATCCCCAACCTGGCAAGTATTTCCGAATTTGAAGAAGCGCTTTTCTTTACAGATTCTCCAGTTAAGAGCCAGTTTATATCCATACCGTATCGGTTGGCCATATGCATCAATATTTCAGGATTAGGCATCCTATGGCCATTCTCAATCCTTGATATAACAATATTGATAGCAATATCCTTAAGATCATCCTGTGTGATGTTTTTGTCTTTTCTAAACTGTCTAAATCGTTGACCGATCATTTTCTGAACATTTTCTTCAGCCATTTTTTTTATTTATATGGTTAATTAAAATTGGACAATTCCCCAGCCATAGATAAGGTGATATCCTATATATTTGATAATCCCATTCATCATAAGACTTTTTTATAATTAAATTTTTAGAAAGCATCGAATCGAATAAGGCCAGACTTAAAAATTCAACATATGATTTGACTTTATCGTAATCTTCATCCTGGTAATTGATGTTTACAACAATGTAGATTGATTTCGAAATTTGAATTTCACCATCATAAGGCCCCAAACAGTTCAACTCAATTACATCCAATCGTACTTTCTTTGGTTTTGGTTTTATATAAATACCTCCAGAAATTTTTATTCCCCTATCCCTGAATTCTTTAAGAAGCCTTTTCTTCACAAGGTCCATTATCCTTGTCTGAAGGGGAGTATATTTCCATTCCCTGGCCATTTGTAATTACCTTACTTGAGTTCACGCTTTACGACGTTATAGATCTGTTCGATCTCATCGAGGGGGACTTCAAAATCAGGATACTTATCTTTATCTGGATTGAGTGACTTAAGGACCAAAACTCCATTTTTCACATCTTGATGCGCGATCTGTTTGGCAATAATTCCTTCAGTTTTGTGAACAAATATCCAATTAGGCCATTGGTGATTATGTAACTTGCTAATCCAATGTTCTCTTTTAACCTCTCTCCCCGTAGCAATGGTACCATTTGGCATTGCTTCCCGAATGTCACCATTGTCCATACTGTCCCCTGAAATTTCAAATGATCGATACTTTCCCCTCACGTATCTGTCCACGGTAATATAATGTTTTGGTAATTCCTCTAAATATTCTTTGTCTGCAAATCCCGTTAGATATCCCGCTTGGGCATAGACAGGAACCAGTTCAGTCCCCATCCGATAACGGCCCGGTGAAATCTCAGTGAATTTGGTCTCCCCTACCTCATCATAAATTGAAGGATCTCCAATATCCCGTGCATTGGAAAGTTTTATATCTTTTAAATCAGAATCTCCAAACACCTCGTCTTCATTTACACCAAAGCGCGCAAGTATATTATTGACAGTCTCCCTTTCCAATGCTGACGATTTGAAATACTGATATACAGTCTGCCGGCTAACCCCTAATATCTCACTTGCTTTGATTGCACTGATAGATTTTTTGGAAAGGAAATTTTTAAATTTTTCTCCCTTATAATCAGGCATATACAATAAATTTAATTTTTGTAAGTATTACAATTATTGACATTGTAAATATTATACTTACATTTGTACCATACGAACAAAACAAAGGTAATACAATAAGTTAAAACCAACAATCCCAAAATAGTACCATATGATCAAACAGAGAATTTACGCTGGAATGATAGATAAGGGGATTGAGTTCTTTGAAGATTTGCATACCAGGATCCTATACTGTTCGCATGACATGAAACAGTATAGATGGCCGCACTTTCCTAACCATATTTTAAGAAAGGTGAGGAAGGACATGCTGAACAACCCTGAAGCTTTGGAACATTTGGCAAAATGGCCAAATCTTAGGAATGAAGATAGGATATATAGATATATACTATGTCGGTTCGGTGGCCTTGATGATCAACCAGACATCAGCATTGATGGAAAGGTTCACCATTCAGAATATTACGAATGTGGCCTTAGGGGGAATTGCCAATTTGAAGGCAAACTTTGCTGCTCCATTAAAGTTGAAAACGGATTCTTAACTAAAGCAGAAGTTGAGATCCTAAAGTACATCAGGTTACCTGACAAGCAAATCGCACAAATACTCAATAGATCTATCGAAACAATTTCGACCCATATGCAGAACATAAGGGCAAAAACAGGAGAAGTTGACAAGGTAAACTTGGCAATATTCGCAATAAACAAAGGAATAACACTATTTGACCCAGACGAAAAGATAAAAGGCAAACCATGGAAATTATCAAAATAGAAAAACAACCATCAGTTACTGAATACATTGAAAGAATGATTCCCGGAACTGACACGCAAACCTTAAGATTTCACCTCTCTCACATCAAGGCCGTAAGGGAGGCTGCAGGAAGAAAGATGAAAATGGAGAAGCCACACCTGAAATATATTACATCCGTAGATGCTATCGCTGGATATATCCAGGTTTCGGTTGAGGTGAAGAAAAAGGGAGGAAAAAATGAACAAGTTCAAAACAATTAATGTAGTCGAACCCGAGTTGATCACCTTGCTCCAGGACACCGCCAATTTAGCTGCTACACAAGCCTTGGTGTCTGTTGGGAAAATACCGCAATTTATCACGAAGCAAGAAGCTTTTAGAAGGGTTGGAAGTAGAAGAAAAGTTGAAAAATGGATACATGAGGGGGTTCTTAAAGTCACAGAAGCTGGAATTGACCAAAATCAGTTAAACGCAATTGCGACCAGCGCAAATTTGGCAACATATGTTCACACAAAACTTATAAGGTAATGGCAAACTTCAATGAAGCAACCCTTAAGGATCTAGGATTCGAAAAGTATGAATGGCAAGATGAAGATTCTGGATTGATAGTGGACCACAAGTTTGAGAATCAAAACATATCAATTGAGATAACAAATTATCAAACTGTAGAAATCACCACAAAAGGTCAATATGTTGAATTACCAAATATTGATTCTGCAAAAAAACTAAAACAATTAATAAATCTCATAACAAAGTAAATCAATTTTAAAATGAATATCCTAATCAAAACACTGCAAATCATCAATTTTAAAGGTATTAAGAACTTTTCAATTGACTTCAATCACATCACAAACGTTTACGGAGCAAATGCAACCGGAAAAACCACAATCTTCGACGCATTCCTTTGGTTGTTGTTTGGAAAAGATTCCAATGACCGTAAGGACTTCAACGTTAAACCTCTTGACACTCAAGGTAACAAGAAAGACAGGACCGAAAATGAGGTATCTGCCATTCTTTCAATTGATGGAGAAGAAATAACAATCCGTCATATCCAAAAAGAGAAGTGGGTTAAAAAACGTGGCGAATCAGTTTCGGAATATACAGGGAACGAGCACCTTTATTTCTGGAATGAAGTCCCAGTCCAAGCAGGTGAATTTCAGGCAAAGATCAATGATCTTCTGAATGAAAAAGTATTCAAACTGATAACCAATCCCCTATTCTTTAATACAATGAGCTGGCAGGATCAAAGACAGGTACTGACTGAAATATCTGGAGAAATTTCCGATTCCTTCCTTGTTGCAAAATATCCAGAACTGCAAAGCTTGCTTGATAATCTGGAAGGGAAATCATTAAAGGAATTTAAGGCGATTATCTCAGCTTCCAAGAAAAAACTAAAGGATCAATTAGAGGAAATACCTGGCAGGATCGATGAATTAGAGAGAAACAAACCTGAACCTATCGATGAAAAC
>JBEBTR010000220.1:0-4355 GCA_040393725.1 Sphingobacterium endophyticum
TGGAAACAGCCTGGTGATAATGCTCAGTATGCTAGATTCTTTGCAAATGATCCTGATGTCGGAAATTCAAATTTTTCAAGAACCTCATCAGCCTTTAATTATAAAGGAGATTACTTGGCCATCAGAGAGGTCACTTTCCTTTATAACCTGCCAGAAAACTTGACAAAGAAAATTGGGGCATCAAACCTACAAATAGCTTTGTCAGGCCAAAATTTAATGTATTTCTGGGAAGGTGCGGGTAAAGGAATTTCGCCAGAGGTAGGTACAAGTTCAACCTACAGCGCTTCCTATTTTAACTATCCAGCTATCCGCAGATATTCTCTTGGAATTAAACTAACCCTTTAATTGAATGATTATGAAAAAAAGATTTTTTTACAGCATATTATTTCTAACAACTAGTTTATTTATGCCCAGTTGTTCAGATAAATTAGAAGTGGATTTGGAGAGTGCTATTACAGCAAATTCAATGTGGAAAGACGAAAGTGATGCAAAAGCAGCAATTTATGGTGCTTATGTTAGGATGCGTTCAACCTTTTCAACGGCTTATATATTTTGGGGAGAATATAGAACGGGCTTATGGGGTAAAGGTTTAGAGACCAGTGCAGGATATAGTAATGCTTTCTCAAATCAAATTAACAGTACCCATGCTCAAGCAAATTGGAAGGATTTGTATACAACGATTAATGATTGTAATTTAATATTAAAGTATGTTCCTGAAATTGCATTTACCTCTGATGAAGAAAAAAACAATGTTCTTGGACAAGCTCATTATATCAGAGCATTTTGTTACTATTGGATTGCTCGAATTTGGGGAGACGCCCCTATTGTATTGAGTGGATTCGAATCAAGTACCCAAGAAGATTTGTACCCAACAAGAAGTCCTAAATTAGAGGTGTTTAGCCAAGTGGAGAAAGATTTAATTCTTGCAGAACAATTGATTCCAGCGGGTAATAATAAACCTCAAGTAGCGACAAAATCGGCGGTACAAATCCTTCAGGCAGATTATTATCTATGGATGGCTAAAGTAAATAATGCTGGTCAGGGTGCATTGAACAAAGCGAAACTGGCGGTTGATAAGGTTATCAGTAGCGGCAAATTTTCACTTTTACCAAATTTTGCAAATGTTTTTAAGACAGAATTGAATCCAGAGATTATCTTTTGTTGGAGAATGATTATGGATGAAGCAACGGGTGGATATCCAAGTGATTATTTAGTTCCACTACAATATGTTTCTGCATCTGTCATTGAGAATCCGATTAAGGTTGGATCCCATCAACAATGGGTTTTTCTAACAGATGAATATAAGGAATTCCTGGCTGTTGAACCTACAGATCAACGGACAAAAGTTAGCTATGAATCGTATTTTGATGTTGGAAAACAGTCATCATTTCAATGGATTAATAAGTATTCTGGAACATGGGAAAATGGAACTAGGATTTTTGATTCAGATTTAGTTGTTTACCGTTACGCTGATGCACTATTATTGAGTGCGGAAATAGAAAATGCCTTAAATAATCCTACATTGGCTCTGCAGAACCTGAACCTTATCGCTAAAAGAGCATATGGAATGGACAATAAATACATTGGATTAAATAAATTACAAATTGATCAGTCCATACTTTTAGAAAGAAAAAGAGAGTTTGTAGCAGAAGGTAAATTATGGTGGGATTTTATTCGTATGGGTGTTGTGTTTACAGAGGTGGAATCTTTGAAATCCCAAAAAGATAAACCTAATGTTCTTCTATGGCCGGTCCATGATAGCTCAATCAATACTAATCCAAACATCAAACAAACAGAAGGTTACAATTAATAAAAAACAATATGAAAAGGTTAGGCATTTTTATGTTATTAATATTTGTTTGCAGTTCATTATTTGTACAAGCATCAGCTATTGAAATACGATATTATCAACTCCCACTATTATTGGGAAAGAAAAATAATCCAATTGCCAGAATTACAATAGAAGCAAAGAAGGAGGATGTTGGAAAAGAAGTTGGAAATCTATCAATTTCATTTGAAGGGAGTACAAACTTCAAAGATTTAACATCTATTAGTTTATACGCTTCCAAGATAGATTCTACGATTCAACCAGACTTAGATAAATTGGATCTGATTACTAGTATAGAGCCTTCAAGTCCTAAAATTATTATTCCATTAAATTATAAAATCCAAATGGAAGGTAAACAATATTTTTGGATTAGCTTAGGTTTAAGAAAGGACGTTGATTTGTTAAATAAAATAGTAGTTCAGGTTAATTCAATTTCGACTAATAATAATAAAATTATAGGAAATTATAAAGAAAAAAAGATTTTCAGACCTGCGTTTTCAGTTCGCGAACATATGCAAGATGGGGTAAATACCTCTAGAATTCCCGGATTAGCGACCTCCAAGAAAGGCACATTGTTAGCGATTTATGATGCGAGATATGAAAGTGCAAGGGATTTACAAGGGCACATGGATATTGCTGTCCAACGAAGTTTTGATAAAGGTCAAACTTGGGAACCAATCCAAATAGCATTAGATATGAAAACTTGGGGTAATTTACCTGAAAAGTTTAATGGAGTATCAGACGCCTGTATTTTAGTGGATCAAAAATCTGGGGATATTTATATTGCAGGTTTATGGATGTATGGTGTGAAAAATAAAGATGGAGAGTGGGTTGAAGGATTAACGGACACAAGTAAGATCTGGAATCATCAATGGCTAACGAAAGGTTCTCAACCTGGATTCGATGTTAAACAGACGTCCCAATTCTTAATTACAAAGAGTACTGATGATGGTAAAACATGGTCGGAACCTGTGAATATTACTAAACAAGGTAAAAAGGAAGAATGGTGGCTATGGGCCCCTGCACCTGGCCAAGGGATAACTATGAAGGATGGAACATTGGTTTTTCCTACCCAAGGTAGAGATAAAGATGGTAATCCATTTTCAAATATAACTTATAGTAAGGATTCTGGAAAAACATGGCATAGTTCTTCCGAAGCAGTGTTAATAGAAAAGGGAACCACTGAATGTGCTGTAGTTGAATTAGAACCTGGCGTTTTGATGTTAAATATGCGAGCGAATCGGAATAGAGGGACCGCAACACCAAATAATGGTAGGGCAGTTGCTATTACATCCGACTTTGGAAAAACCTGGGAAACACATCCGACATCACTTAATACCTTAATTGAACCGACTTGTATGGCCAGCTTACACAAGCATCAAGTTAAAAAAAGTGGCAAAATGAAGGAAATTTTATTCTTTTGTAATCCACATTCTGTTGCAAAAAGAGATCATATTACATTGCAAACCAGTTTTGATTATGGAAAAACTTGGCCAATTGAAAAACACATTTTGCTAGATGAATGGAGCGGAAGAGGATATTCTTGTATTACTTCGGTTGATGACAAAAGTATAGGGGTTTTGTATGAAGGAAGTCAATCAGATATGGTTTTTCAGAGAATTCCTATAGAAGAGGTAATGTAAGATTACATAGAAATTATTGCACGAATCGAAATAAATGAGCACAAAAGAATCAAGCATGGGATTTAAGCCCATCGAGGCTACATCTTTAACAGATTTAGTAGAACTTAAACTGAGAGATTTCCTTCAGGAGAAAAAACTTAAGGCTGGAGATAGTCTGCCAACAGAAATGGAGATTGCAGAGGCTTTAGGGGTAAGTAGAAATATTCTTAGAGAAGCCTTAAGTCGATTGAGAATGCTTGGAATAATAACTTCCAAAAAGAAAAGAGGAATGGTTCTTACACATCCAGATGTATTAGGAAGTCTAGAAAAAGTTTTGCAGCCTCAGCTTGTAGATAAAAATACGCTACATGACATTTTTGAACTTAGACTTGTGTTAGAATTGGGGATGGCCGATTTACTTTTTATGCGAATAGAAGAGCAACATTTGGAAGAGTTAGATAAGATTGTTAAAAACGATGATTCCACCAATCCATCATTTCGTATAAAAAATGAGATAGCCTTCCATGGGAAGTTATATGAAATTACAGGTAATCAAACCTTAAAGAGGTTTCAATCTATGCTCATGCCTTTGTTTGATTTTGTGCTAAAGACGGAGAAGAGAGTGGTTGCACCTAAAGTAAGTCATGCTGATTTGGTTGAATTGATTCGAAAAGGAAATATTGACGAATTTAAAAAGGGTATGGAAGAACATTTAAGACCACATTTAGATGCTCTTGCCAATATAAATAAATAAAAAACATGAGATTTCAATCTACCAACAAAGTAAAAGGATTATTAGCTGCTGCTTTTACCGCATATTATCCCACAGGAGAAGTTAATTATGAATACATTCCAAAGTTAGTTGATCACTTAATTGATATTGGGATTTCAGGAATCTTTGTTTG
>JBEBTR010000221.1:0-4289 GCA_040393725.1 Sphingobacterium endophyticum
CAATAACTTCAGGAGTCCAGGTGAGATTTTCGACGGCATCTCCAATTTTTACCTTAGAATTTAGTTTGCCTTGAAAAGAGATTTTAATCTTACGTGGGGAAATGGTTTCAGCCTTTTCAACGATCAGTTTACCCATTGGCTGAATCGCTTCTTGAGAGACTACTCCGATTGTATCTCCAGGAAGAAACGCGTCGAATCCAAAGCTCTGGTGATGTTTAAATTCTAACAAAAGCTCTTTATCATTTATCTTTTCCACAATTTGTAGGTAAGTTCCATGGATATTTACCGGATCGTCATGTAATCCTTTGTAATGGCAATTATCAATAAGAATTTTTCCTTTGCAACCTGAAAAATGCATGCCATCAGCAAAAGATGTAATTGCCCGCCCGTTATATGGTATAATATTGATGTTTTTGTAAGTCAGATTTTCAGAAAATTGAGATGTAATTCCCAGTCCATGCATGTAATGTATATTTAAATCCGATAATTCAATATTCTTCGATCTATATACAAAACCTCCTACTTCATCCCTTATCGTGTTTCGCATGCTTAAGATTCCACCGACAGGATATTTTTTGGAATCGAACTTCCCTGTAAACCGTAATCGATTAACTCCCAATTCTTCTGCATTTGCCTCTTGAAAAGGTTTGAAAGAACTATATTGATTTATTCCCTCAACCGTATCAGAAAGGATAGTGTGTAATTCTGGGGTATTATACCAACCCTCACCGTACCAAAGAACTTTTCCATTTTGGATGGAATATTTAGAAGATGGATGTACATTGGCTATTATTTCAGAGTCTGAACTGCTTAGAATTTGCAATTCCGACATGGGGGGCCTCTCAAAATTGCTGCTAATACTTTCAATTTTGATATTTGATGACCGGATTATTGCGAAAGGTGTCATCTTTCCATGAAAGACAAATTCAGATTGGTTTCCTTCAATCGTCAAATTGTTTTGATCTTCAATCAATAGTCCAATATGTTTCGTTTTATCTGGCCATTCAACCTCTGAAGCGGTATTGCTGATAAATAGAATTCTTTTTGATGCTGAAATTGGGAAGAAATCATATCGTCCCTTCTCCAAGATAAGTTTTTTAGCAGATGACTTTTTGCACGCCTCCAAAGCTTTTTGCATGTTTTCGGATTGGTCGGCAAAGCTGTTAGGAATCAATCCATAATCTTTAGCAAAGATGGTTTCCTGGCTGAAAGAGTCTTGTGTTGATAGGAAAAAGAAGAAAAAGAATAAGGTAAATAGTTTAGGTGATAACATAAATTAGTGAATTGATGCTCTTGCAAGGTTAATTTGATATGAAGATACATTATTTATTTAATGAACCCATATGCTTTTGTTAACATTGTTTAATTAGAGTAAACAATGTTTGTTTTTATGCCTTTCTCTTAGGTTTTTAATGGATTTTTTGAAATAAGAATGGAGAAACAATACCTGATTCTCCATCCTTAAATTGATATCTATCTTAATGTGATTTTCTCTGGATTTTTTCTCACAGAATAACGTACAATCACTTCTGGCACCCCGTCTCCCTTGTTATCACATGAAAAAGCGATTGCAGAAGATCCATTTTTTAGTTCTGGTTTGCCTTCAATGATTAGGTCTGAAATGTATTTGAAGTTTTTGTCTGTTAAAGTAGCTTTTCCATGATGGTCAAGTATTACGTATTGACCAGCCTCTATGGTGCCATTAATTTTTAGGACACTGGAACTTGTTCGAAAAGTAGGGTTGGAGATTGCTCCATCGCCTTCTACTTTAATTTTCAACGCATAGGTACCATCAACTGGACTGCTCCAGCTCCAATCTGCCCCTCCCGGTTGTCCGGGTTGCATTTCGCTGAGGTCACATCTAAAGCGTTCTGAAATATATAAAGGATATAAATTAAAGTTCTTTTCATCCAATTTTTCCAAGTGCCATTCTGTCTTTGGATCTTTTAACCTTTCTTTTTGAGACTCACTAAATGCATTGACCAACCTTAATTTATCCCAGTTTTTCATAGCTTCTAATAAAAGGTCTATTTGACCATGATTCTTTAAGGTTCTCATGTCAATACTCATTGCATAGCCTGCATCAAACCCTGCTGATTCTGAAAGCGCCCATTCTAAATCCTCTAATGATGTTGTCTCAAATTTCCTGTCTGCTAGCCTCACTAAAAACCAACCCAGCATTCTTGGAAATAAATTCCTTTTAAAGAATGCCTGGTTTTTAATTCTATTTTCAACCTGACCCTCTCTCATTTCTTCTCCCCAAGGTTCTCCCCAATTCATTCTCGTATGGATGTGCCATAAATAATGCTCTAATCGACTTGCATCATTAATTAGATTTGTCTTGTCGCTAAGTTTTTCGTAAAAATTATTGACGAATTTTCCTGTTGCATAATAATCTTGACCCGTATAAGCACACCCCTCAAGTCCATCGAATGATATTTGTTTCAACCCCGTATTATTGAAGATTTCCGCTAATCGGATAGACATTTCGTCCTGTAAGTCTATATCAGGGAATAGTGTCTTATAGGGATAATCCCAAAGTTTAGCTAGTTTTACTTCTTTATTATGGGAAGATGCTTTTGTTCCAAATGCACCTCTAATACAATTTTTAAGAATGATCTGATTCGCTTGTTTTTCAATGGATCCGAATGTCAATATTTCTTCAGCAATTCGGATCGCATTTAACGTTAAGGGAACATCAAATAATTTGCTATTTGATATAGTAATTTCAGTTTGCTCAGCACTGATGTTTTCTGTTAATGATAGTTCTCCTTGTGACAGTAACTTTGAATTTGGATTTGGAGTTACGTATTCATCGTTGGTCGTAATAAAATTGGAAAGAGTATGAACGCCTATATCTATACCTTCTTTTTTCGCCTGCTCAACAAGACTTTTAATACCTTCGTCCCCGGTGCTTGATAAAGAAGGTTTCCATTTAAAATGTCCCCAGGTTTCAAAGGGATCTGTATGATAGATGTTTTTAAAGCCAGCCTTTTTTGACTTCTCTATTATAAACGCTAAATCATCTTTGCTAAAATTGGATATTAAGTAGGAACGCATGGATTCTCTGCTTGTTTTGCTCCATTCTCCGTTAATTAATGGATGGGGTAATCCAAATTCTTTTTCAATTGCTCCGATTCTGCTGAGAACATCTACTCGCTTTTCCCCAAATAAAGCAATTTTTGCTCCTGTAATATCTGCATCCGGACCTTTCACCGGCAAAGTAAGGGATGAGTCCAATTGTTGAACCTTTCTATATTCAGTATTTTTCCTGTTTCTAACAGAAAATTGAAAAACAGATCCATCGTCAACTTGGGTTGCAGCAAATTTGTTATAGCCAATACTCTCAACAGATAAATCTGTGCTTAAACCTCTATAATTAAACTTGTTGCTTACTTCAGTAGCGATTTCTTGTGGTAAGCCTGCATTAGTCTTCACATTTAAAGCTTGGATTCCAAAAGCAATATCTCCATCTTGAACAACCCCTATTACTTCACCGACCACTTCTCTAGATGTAATTTTTATTGGTCCAAAAATCAAACTGTTATAAGAAGGATTGACCTTGATCACCTCGTAAGTGATGGCTTCTGGTTTCTGCTCAATTTTTAAGTCAATTTCTTCGCCATCTTCCATCTTCAAGCTGTACTTATTCTGTGAAACAGTAAGTTTTATGGGCAAAATAATTTTATTGGATTTAACGGCTGTAATCATAGGATATTCACCATTCGCCAAAATTTCCTGGTTATTGACTTTTATCGAACTGTAAAAACCCTTTTCATTGACAGAAATGATTGTTGAATTGGACTTTAGTTCTTGGGCGCTTAAAGAAATTGTGCCCAATACTGAAATAATAAGGCAAATACCTTTTATTACCCCTTTTTTTAGATTATTCATATGATTTTTAGATTAATTCATAAAAAATATTTAAAAAGTTATATTCTTAACTTTTTCATCAAGTATATCTGATTGGAACTTCTTCTGAGGGGATTTTTTAGGTTGAATAAAGTTCCGTTTGTTAAAATAAGAAAAGTTAAACTTTCAAACAAATTTTCTATTCCATTGAACAGTTTTCTTCTTTTAACTGTTGTAACTATGATTTAATGATTTAAAAAAATAAGACATGAAATCTCGAATAATATGGTATACGTCATTAATTACAATAGCAATATATAGTTGTAATAATCCAAATACCGCAAAAAAAACCACAAATTCCTCTGAAGACACTCTCGTTGAACCTATCGAACCAGATGTTTTTGATCCTATACCTTCCAAAGCCATAGAGTTAAAAT
>JBEBTR010000222.1:0-4258 GCA_040393725.1 Sphingobacterium endophyticum
TGTTTTACATAATATAAGAATAATTTTTTTATGTCATTAAGTTATTGATTAAACACTTTCCCGAGCTAATGCTCGAGAATGAAACAACAATCTCTTCTTATTTTACCTCATAGGTCCCATCCTCTAACCATTGTATTGCCTCCCTTAGTGGGATTCCAAAATGCCCCGCTTTACCTTCATCAAAAGCATTTTTCCAACGCATATAACCAAGCTCATAAATGGGTAATGGAACATCTGCATCCTTTAGTTTGGTTGTACTCTTTCTCAAAGCATTTTCAGCAATGGGCAAATGCAGCACTTCTTCTAAAGCACCTTCAAAGTATTTTGGATTTTTAATTTTAACTGCAGCGAATGAAATATGTATAATGGCACCTTCCTTTTCGTAATCTTCAATTTTTAAGATTTTTAAAGTAGAGGATTCTTCACCAGGACGGGTATGGTAATGCCATTCTTGACCCACTTGGTAGCTGATTGGGGGCTTTTCTTTTATGGTTTTATTAAATAGGTTATATAGATTCATTTTGTTCTTTCTTTAAATTTTTCATCCACCTTAAGACAGTGGCGCATTTATTATTATAACTTTAAAACCTCAGTAGTTACTATTTAAAAATTAAACCCTAAACTCATTTGCCAAAACTTGTGTTTTAACCATTTATAGTTCTCTAAACCATTCTTCCTTAATTAACTTATGCTTTCCATCATTCCATAGGAGGTAGGCGGAAAAACCTTTTACTTTTTCTGGAGTATTCGAATCATTAAAATCTTCAGGATAAATGAGTATATAATCGAACTTTTCTTTTGAATGCAATGCGTAAAGTTTTTCTGAAAATGCTTTATTAATCGAAGTATTAACGTAGAAAGAATTTTCGAAGTCAAAATCTCTCATTCTCATCAAATATTTAGGCTGAATGATTGCCTGATTTCCGTTTTTATTTGGGGCGAGCTTTGCAATAACTTCTTTAGTTTCAATATTGATGATAGTAATGCTGCAACCTTTGATATCTGGAGGTTTATGGTAAGCTATCTCCAAGGCGAAAATCGTGGGTTGAAGAACGTGATATCCCGTATGGTTATTAGCTGGCGAAATGACTTCTTCTCCTTTTCTGTTTATGATCGCGAAACTTGTTATTCCAAACTTTTCATAGGCTTCAGTTCGACAGGGGCATTCTATTTTCCTATCAAAGCTTTTTACGACCTCGTTATATTTTGAATTTTCAAGAAAGAAATATGGAATCCTATATTCAAAAATTGGTGCTATGGCAACTACATTAGGATCTCCACTCCTTTTATAATCGGAGTATCGGAATCCGTATTTACCATTTTCTTCAAATGTCGTCCAATCTTTAGATTGATCAGCATTGGTCTGACCAAAAGATAAATTGTTGCCAAAAAACAACATAATCATAATAAATGCTATTGTTTTCATAATCAGATGTTCTAAGTGTTATTGATTCTATCAAAAAAATTCTTTCTTCTTGCCAAAAAATAGCTATAAGAAACTCTGTTGACCATTGGATTTACCTTACCCGATACCATGTCGCACTGCCTAATTTAAAAGTCGATCCATCATTACTAATTTCAAATTCATGGTAGGAGCCAGGAGCCCATCCAGTTCCATGATAATAAAGGTGGTTTTTGGCTTTATAGCCTCTGCTACTTGTTTTTTGAACCTCTGTAAAAAAGATTCCTCCTACAGCTTCTTTTGGAAACCTTGATCCTCCATGAATTAATTTTCCGGTTCCATTCCTGTCAGAATCTATCCATACCACCTCGCCCGTAGCTGGGTATTTCCAAGCACCAGCAATTTGACCGAAACCACTATTTTCAGCAGGTAAACCCACCGCATCTTTCACATGAAAACAGCCATTTGCCATACCGTAATGCGTCCTTTCATTGCAGTCCATTTTATAGGAATAACCGACATCTTTGGCACTTTTGTCTGAGTGATAAAAGTATTCATAGTGAGTGTAATACCCGCTATAATTCTGGTCACCATTTACAACAACCCGTTTGATTTCTCCTGGACTGAAGTCGATTAATTCCTCATCGACTACTACACATGAAAATTCTTCGTTGAAAAATAATTTATCTCCAACCGTAGAATAAGGATATCCTCGATATTTTCGAATTTCTAGAACACCTTTTTCCAATTTTTCACAGGCAGTAAACGGAAGAAACAGTAACAGGGCAAATAAGATACTAATGCCCCTCATTTTTTGAGTGAATTTCATAATAAGCTTGTTTAGATAATAATGGTTTGTTATCCAAAATTATTAGGAAATCACTCCTCGGTCAATACCGAAAATGGGTAATTGATTTGATGCTTTTTAACTAGAGGTAATTATTCGGACATCAATCTGCGTGCCTTGCCCCTGAGAATGGAAAAGCACTTCTCCTTTTAGTTTCTCTACACGCTTCCTAATCGACTTTAATCCATACCCTTCTGGGGCATCAGGCAATAGACCAATACCATTGTCCTGTATGATGAGATGGATGGATCGGGAATTTGCGTTGATCGTCAATATTACTAGATTGGCTTGACTGTGTTTGACGCAATTATGGAGTCCTTCTTTCAGAATCAATAATAGATTATACCTAACTTCTGCATAAAGACTGGATTCAGGATCCTGTACGTTGGATATATGCTGAAATGAGATAGAGGTCCTTTCAAAATATTCTTCTGCATAGCGAATACAATACTCTTCAAAATTCTTTAGGTTATCATGATCCGGATTAATGGACCAAAGCATTTCTCGCATAGACCTGTTCATATGGTCGGAAATGGTAATTAAATTATCCAACTCTTCTGCATTAAAACCACTTCCATGTTGTTTCTTGAGAATTTCCGATTGTAATTTAATAGCCGATAGACCTGCTCCAAGTTCATCATGCATATCAAATGCAATGCGCTCGCGTTCTAAATTCAGTGATGCTTCCTTCTCTTGCTTTTCTATTTCTACTAAATTCTCCAATCGCTCAATTTCCAGTTTCTGTTCATTCTCCTTACTGATGATCGCTAAAAAAAAGAAGCAAAAACAGATCAAAATCTCAAATTGAAAGATCAGATATCCTGAAATATAACGGTCAAGCCCAAATAATGGATCACCAGCATAAATCAGGACAGCACAAATAATCACAGATAGCAAACCATAAAAGATATAAAGGTAATATCCGTTACGTTTGTTCCAGATATGGTAAATCATGACCCCAATTATATATAGATCGACGTACGTGTATAAGGATTTATACAAACTATTGATTGATGCAAACATGGTAAAGTTAGACATCAATAATCTTGAGAAGATACCTATACCAATATAAACGATACCAGCAATAAGGCTAATACGAACAAATTTACTTAGTCGCGAATCCAAGAAGGATAGGACAAAGGCATAAAAAAATAAGACAACTGCTTTTCTGGATATACGAACCCAAGTATAATCGCCATTTACAACTTCTAAGCGAAGAATTAAATTTGTAGTGAAAGAAAGACTGAGGAGGGCTAGAAGTAAATAATACTTATTGCTCTGTTCATAAAAATATTTGAACATCAGATACAACATAAAACAGATGTTGAATCCAATATTCAATAAACTGAAAATAGTCTCGTTTAACATGGTAGGTGTTAACTATATTTTCGTAAATAATTAATTGCCTCAACTTTATTATTTACTCCAAGCTTTCTGTAAATATTACTGATATGTTTTTTGATGGTTTCTATCGAAACCTTTTTACTGTAAGCTATTTCTTTATATTGTTGACCTTTAGCCAACAAGTCTAATACCTGTAGTTCAGTAACAGATAGCTCAGGAATATTTATTTCCTTTACTGATTGATTCCTAAAGAATTTTAGAACCTTTTGGGCGATGGAATTACTCATTGGTACACCACCATTATAAGCGTCGTGAATAGCTTTCACGATGTTATCCAGACTTTCCCCTTTTATTAAATAACCCACCGCCCCCACACGAAGTGATTCAAAGACATTCTCATCGTCCTCAAAGCTGGTAATAACCACAAAACTACTCTGAGGCATTTGACCTTTCAATACTTTTATCACATCGCTACCCTGATAATCTTTTAAATGTAGATCCATTAACACAATGTCTGGAAGTACTATAGGCAATTGCTTCAATGCTTCAGCACCCGAATACAACTGAGCAACACAAGTAAACTCCTCATGTATATCCAGCACCCGTTTTAGGCTGTTGTTATAAAATTTCTCATCTTCTACGATACCAACAGAAATCATGATAGC
>JBEBTR010000223.1:0-4241 GCA_040393725.1 Sphingobacterium endophyticum
AAGGTAAAAATTGGAGATGCCGTCGAAAATCTCACCTGGACTCCTGAAGTTATTGTGAAGAATTCCAGATTCGAGGGTACAAATACTAGAGGAATGCTCGTAACTACACCTAAAAAGGTGATAATTGAAAACAATACATTCTTTCGAACAGGTATGCACGCTATTTTAATCGCTGCGGATGTAAATAGCTGGTTTGAATCTGGCGCTGTATCCGATGTTACAATAAGGGATAATAAGTTTATAGATTGTGGTTATAACCTCTCCTCAAACAATTATGCCATTGCCATATTACCAGAGAACAAAAAAATTGTTGAAGGGCATTTTGTCCATAGAAACATCAGCATTGAAAATAATTCATTTGAAACCTTCTCTCCCAACATTTTAATTGCGAAAAGTACACAAGGTCTCAAATTCATTAAGAACAAAATTAATATCGACGAAAATAAACCTGCTTTTGAGGGTTTTCGGAATAACTCTGGGAAATTCATTGTCCTCAATGATGTTAAGGATGTAATAATCAAAGATAACCAGTCTAATAAGTCAGATATCTATATTGAATTAAGCAATTCAAATAAAAAAGAATTATCTACTGATCTTAAAACAACGCTAATAACAAATTAGAACTTTAATTCCAGATCATTCGAGCAAGTAAATACAGAATACCATTTTTAAAATAAATCTATTATCACATGAAACTTATATCATACGTAATCATTCTTTCATTATCATTAATTTCCTTCAACACATTAGGCCAAAAGAAAGCAAAGCATGTCATTGTTGTTGGATTTGACGGGTTGGGCGCCTATGCGATTGAAAAAGCTGATATGCCAAATCTTAAAAAAATGATGCAGGAAGGTGCCTTTAGCACCCATGTGAGAACTGTTTTACCGTCTTCGAGCGCTGTAAATTGGGCATCAATGCTTATGGGAACAGGACCTACCATGCATGGATATACAGACTGGGGAAGTCAAACTCCTGAAATTCCTTCAGCAACTGTAACCCAAAATAACAGGTTCCCTTCTATTTTTACCGCAATAAAAAAACAAAATCCTCATGCTAAAAGCGGATCGGTATACAGCTGGGGAGGTATTGGTTATTTATTAGAAAAACCGATCCTTAATTTTGATTTTCCAACTGAAGGAAATGAATTGGAAACTCAGAATAAAGCAGTTGAGTTGATTAAGAATGAGAAGCCCAGCTTTCTGTTTATTCACTTCGACCAACCTGATGGGATTGGACACAGTGCCGGACACGACAGTCCTGCATACTACGAAGAGCTTAAAAATGTAGATAAGAGAATTGGCGCAATTCAGAACGCGATACAAGATGCAGGGATAGAAAAAGAAACATTGCTAATTGTTTTGTCTGATCATGGAGGAATTGAAAAAGGTCATGGCGGCAAATCATTAATGGAAATTGAAGTTCCTTGGGTGATGACAGGTCCAGGCGTCATCAAGGGTAAAGAAGTTAAAGAACCCATCATTGTTTACGACCTCGCTCCAACGGTAGCCTGGGCATTGGGAATTAAACCCGAGGACGTTTGGAGAGGAAAAGCTATTACTAGCTTCTTTAAAAAGTAGGAATTGAACAGATTTAAACAAATTTATAATCATTAGTTTATTACTAACTGGCCAATTGCAAATAAATGAACAAACTAAAACGACTCGTTTTCCTTGTCTTATTTCTCTTTTCTAATTCGATATCTGCGCAAACTAAAGCCCCCAATATTGTATTATTTTTAGTAGATGATATGGGATGGCAAGACACTTCGGTTCCATTTGCAAAGGAAATCACCGATAACAATAGAAAATTCAGAACACCAAATATGGAAAAGCTTGCTGCAAAGGGCGTAAAATTTACTTCTGCTTATGCAAGTAGTGTCTGTTCCCCAAGTAGAATCAGCTTATTTACTGGATCAAATGCCGCAAGGCATCGTGTTACGAATTGGACTTTGCATAAAAATCAAAAAGTTGATGAAAAGCATCCTACTTTAAACTTTCCTGAATGGAATGTGAATGGCATGTCTCCTGAGCCTGGCATTGAAAAAACATTCCACGCACAATCTCTAGCTCAGATTTTAAAAGATTCGGGGTATGAAACTATACATACAGGAAAAGCACATTTTGGTGCAATTGGAACTCCCGCTGAAAATCCTATTAATATAGGTTTTCAAATTAACATTGCTGGCCATGCTGCAGGAGGTCCGGGGTCATTTCTAGGTGAAGAGAATTATGGAAATAAAATAATCAATGGTGAAAAAAGTGTTTGGGGGGTTCCTGGATTAGAAAAATATCATGGTTCGCAAACCTATTTGACCGAGGCATTAACTCTTGAAGCTTTAAATGCATTGGATAAAAGAGATTCGAACAAGCCTTTCTTTTTATATCTTTCTCACTATGCAGTCCATGTACCAATCGCAAAGGATAAGAGATTTTATCAAAAATATATTGATCAGGGTTTGGGCGAAAAAGAGGCTACTTATGCGGCAATGGTTGAAGGGATGGACAAAAGCCTTGGGGATGTTATGGATTACCTAAAATCAAATAACCTAGAAGAAAATACTATCATCCTCTTTATGTCAGATAATGGTGGATTGAGTGCCTCAAATGCATTAGGTGGTGAAATGCACAAACACAACAAACCATTAAACAGCGGTAAAGGATCTGCCTATGAAGGTGGAATTAGAGTTCCAATGATTGTTTATTGGCCAGGTAAATCCAAACCAAGGTCTGTCTGTGATCAATATGTTATTGTGGAAGACTTCTTTCCTACTATTCTAGAAATGGCTGCAGTAAAAATCCCAAAAACGCCTCAAGTTATAGATGGAAAAAGCTTTGCAACTTTCATATCCAATCCAAATAAGAAACATAATACGCAAAGGTCCCTCTATTGGAACTTTCCCAATAATTGGGGACCAACTGGACCTGGAATTGGTCCATCCGCAACTATTCGTAAAGGAAATTGGAAATTAATTTACTATTACTCAGACCAAAGAAAGGAATTATTCAATCTTCAAGAGGATATTGGAGAATTGATAGACTTGGCTGAATTAAATCCTAAAATAACAAGCTCATTATCTAAGGATTTAGGGAATTATTTAAGAAAGGTAAATGCTCAAAGGCCTATTTCAAAAACATCGGGGAAAGCTATCAAATGGCCTGATGAAAATTAAATTCTAAAAAATATAAAAAGCGAATCACTTGATTCGCTTTTTTTCTAGCCCTAAAAATATCCACAGATTAAAGATTGGAATTTCAGATTGATTTATTCAATTATCTATATTTTTACAATATGGCTGAGAAAAACTCTTACATCATTTATCTACGTGCCCTTGCAACAATTTTTGTGGTCATGATTCATGCCTCAACTGGCTTCCTCTACCGCATAGACCCCGAGGCATTTGATTGGAGTTATGCCAACTGGATAAATGCAGCAACAAGATGTTCTGTACCCATATTTGTTATTATCTCAGGATACTTGTTGCTACATAAAGATGAGAACACCTGGTTATTTTATAAAAAACGTATTCCTAAACTGCTCTATCCTTTTGCGTTCTGGACTTTAATTTATCTTGTTTATTATTTCTATCGATATACCAACTTCGAATCACTTTCTTCAGAAAAGATAGGCTCAATCATCCTTGATAAAATATTGCATGGCGCCAATGCACATTTGTGGTATCTATATATGATCATTGGCCTATACTTAGCCATACCATTCTTAAGAAAAATTATGCTGCAATCAACAAACAGGGAAATTGAAATCTTTTTATTTTTCTGGATGCTGTCGATGTGCTTCACCAGCAAACCCCTTTACTCAGTAATGCCTAAATTCGATTTGACCTTCTTTTCAGGCTATGTCGGCTACTTGGTGTTGGGTTATTATCTCAGCATTCAAGATTTTAAATTTAAAAACAGGACTTGGGTTTTTGCCATAACATATATACTTATGGTTGTAATTGGGGCAATAGGGACAAACATCCTCAATCAAGGCGCAAATAAACTGAACACATTTTTTTACAACTATGTTTTTGTCACAACGGCTATTGCAGCCGCCTCCCTTTTTCTTTGGGTCAAAGAATCTGTAAAGCAGGCAAAAGTACCAAACTGGATTATGATCGTTGACAAATACAGCTTCGGAATATATTTAAGCCATATCATACCTTTAAATTATCTACATCCGCTTATTTCCAAACACTTCAGCACAGCATGGGTAATTCCATTGGCAACTATAAGCACTGT
>JBEBTR010000224.1:0-4237 GCA_040393725.1 Sphingobacterium endophyticum
AAACAAATTTAAATTTACACCTGAGCTGTCCAACTAATAGGGAGTACTTCAGTGATGGCCTATGCATACGCCAGATGGGATGCATTATCCGCTTACTTATATGATGGGCATCTGCTGATCGATAATAATCAGATCGAGAATGCGATCAGACCTGTAGCTTTAGGACGCAAAAACTATCTCTTTGCAGGATGTCATGAAGCTGCACAGCGGGCAGCGATGATCTATTCCTTCTTTGCCATCTGCAAAAAGCATGAGGTCAATCCATTCCTGTGGCTAAAACATACCTTGCAGAACATCATGTCTATTAATCACAAACACCTCACAGACCTATTCCCAAAGAACTATAAGAAAACTCATGAATTCTCAAACATGTAGTTCATAGGGGGGATACCTGAATTTAACTAGAATGAAGACTTTTTAGTTTGTATTTTATTTCAGCATATAGCCAATCTTCCTCATAGTTAATATCCTGTACTTCTGTTTCTGGTAATTCGTATGAAAGTGTATGAATACTGAAAATTTCCTTAGTTTTTAAAAACTCTCCTACTTTTACAATATAGAATTGCGCAGCATCGTGAAATGCAAATGGTAAATCTTGTGTTCGCGTATTTTTATATTCAGGATAATTCATAACCAACAGATCGTTTTCTAACCTGAGTGATCTTTCCACTGGATGATTATATTTTACTACAGAAACAATTGAAAATGCATTGCTATTTTTTAACTTCTCATAAGCTTTGAATAAATTTTCAGAGCTTATGAATGGTACAGTTGGGTAAATGCAACAACAATAATCAAAAGAAACTCCTAGTCTATTGTATTCATTGAGGACTTCATATATTACCTCTGCTGTTGTTGCATAGTCTGAAGAGTTACTCTGGGATCTTAAAAATGGGACTTTTGCACCAAGAGAAAGTGCCAACCTAGAGATTTCTAAACTATCTGTGGATACCATGACTTCTACAAAACATTTGCTTTGTAGGGCTGCATCTATAGAATATTTAATTATAGGGATATTCAGGAATTTCCTAATATTCTTTCGTGGTAGTCTTTTACTTCCGCTTCGAGCAGGTATAATAGCTAAACAATTTGCCATGATGTATAGATTAATACAATTTTAAATGTTCAAAATAAAAAAACAGAGATAATTGTTAATTAAATTAGAGACTTTTCGATTTATTGTATATTCATAGTGTTTGTGAAAAATACTCTTGTCAAATAGTGGCTATAATTGTATGTCTTAATTAATTTCAATTTGTCTTAAAAAAATGTCGATATTTTTAATAGTATCTAATTCAGTATCAGTTAAATACTTGCTTTTTATTGTCTCGATTTTATTAATTAATTTCGTTTCAGCTTCTTTATCCATGTTCAATTTTGTCATTTTACTTTTTGCAGACTTTAATGATTTGGTAAAGACACCTATTTCTTCTTTAGCTAGATTAGGTTTATATTCTGGTGAGGATGTTGGATTAAATACGAAAGGAATGCAATTATGAAAAAGGCTTTCCATTATTGTTGAAGAAAAAATTGATACGCTAATGCTAGTCATTGAGTATAGGACATTTAAGGGGGTATTGTTATGAAATTCAATATTTTTGTATGTTTCTAATGTGGATTTATATTTTTCTAAAAGAGGGAACTCTGGGTGTTCTCTCACGTAGATCATTCTTTGTTTAAAAGAATCTGCACAAAATACACAGAATTCTATTAACTGTTCAAAGTGTTTATCATTCATAATAAGAACTGGCTCATGTAAAAAGAACGTAATTCCATTTTTTGTTTTTTCTGAAATGATGTTATACAAATATCCAATATCTATAAATTTTACTTTTTTGTTATGAAGTTTCCATAAATAATTGAATTTCTTCCCCCACGTTAAAAAATAATCATAGCTCATATCTTTAAATCTCGTATAAATATATGATGGCCAACCTTGCTGAATACAAATAGTTGGTATTAAAAATGATTTACCAATACATGCAATTGTTTCCATATCTTCATGACAGCCCTCTAACACAAAAATCGCACTAGGTAATATGATATTTATCAGTAACATCATATCATTAGCGTCATAGTATATAGTGGGGAAATTCTTTAAGAGATATTTATTATTTATACAAGATATATCAATGTAGTATAGCCATTCAAATACTATAACATTATCAGGTATAATTGTATTGTCGCTAATTTCGAAGGTTGTTAGTAGAATTATATCTCTTTTTAAAGTGTTTAATATAGGGAGTAAATAATTTAACTGCCTAGAGTTTATACAATAAAATAGTATTCTGTTTTTGTACTTTTCCAGATTTTTATATACAGAATTATTGTTTATACATTTATTATTGAGATCGGTATTTGTGAAAGAATTAGTATTATATTCATTTAATAACTTGTTAAGAATCTCTTCGTAAATTTTCTTATCTCCTTCATTTTTATTTCTTATATTATTATATTTTTCCTTATAAAAATCTGAAAGAGTTAATTTGATTGATAAGTTACTACGTACGCTTTTTATTAATGATATGGAGCCAATATCAAACGCATCTGAATTGTTCTGTTTGATTATTTCTATAAAATCTAAAATTAATCTATCTATAAATTGCACATACTCCCAATAATAATCGCGATTCATAAAATGATTGTTAAGTTAAACCTATAATTTAAAGTTACTGGTAGGTTGTTGTATTATAGTACTGTTTTACACATATAAGGATATTCTCTAACATGATTAATATAGATAGTGTTATTATTATATAGAAATTTACTATGTAATGTTTATTCATAATCACGAATAGTGTCAGAAAAATAATTCCATAGTATAGAATGATTATTCAGCTAGAAACTAGCATTATTATTCAACATATTTACCAATTTTGTAAAGTACTATTTCATGAAATGGATTTACTATTATAATGAAATTCACTTTTCTACAAATAATCAGAGTATATGTGGA
The DNA here is from genome assembly GCA_040393725.1 of Sphingobacterium endophyticum. GTDB lineage: Bacteria > Bacteroidota > Bacteroidia > Sphingobacteriales > Sphingobacteriaceae > Sphingobacterium > Sphingobacterium endophyticum_A. The sequence goes on from JBEBTR010000224.1 coordinate 2,957, forward strand.
TTGAGATTCTTGTATAACTATCTCTTAAAGAATTGCAATTAGACCTGCGATTATTTTTGCAGATGCTATACTTGTATGATCTGAAGTATAGATTGTAAATGAGTAATAACTCTCGCCAAACAACATATAAATGTAAATATTGTCTCCGATATGCATTGTAATTATGTTTTCGCATTTTATTTATATTAAGTTATTCTCAAACTCATCAATTAATGTTTGATATTAGTAAGAACATGTTTAAAAATTATCATTGTTTACTTTTCGAATCTATTTAGGATTATTCGGCACTCTTTTTTGTTTTTTCGTAGTCTTTGGAGTGCCTTCTAAAAAAGTTAAGCCATCCGAAGGTACGTTCATTTACCCATCGCCACTTAACCGGGACAAAACCTCGTTCTGTGGGCGGTTTGGAAGCAAATTCAACTTGTAGACCCACAATGCTAGATTCTACCCATTAAGCGAAGCCCTTCTTATACGCATTGTCTACCAATATCTTTTTCATTCTACTCAGGTATCCCAAGCAATGTTCCACAAGCAGATGCGCTTTTTGACTATCATGAATATCGGTCGCATGTACAAATGCTCCCCAAACCAATCCCAGTGTGTCCACAAGCAGATGTCTTTTCCTGCCATTGACCATTTTGTTACCATCAATACCTTTATCCATATTCACAAATGGTGCCGACTTTATAGATTGATTATCAATACATAATAGACTTCGCGTCTCGTGTTTCTTATGTCGCTTCCGTTCCCTTTTATTAAGTTCATTATTCAATCTTTCTAATGTCCCATTGCAGCGCCATTTTCTGAAATAATAATAGACTATTTGCCATGGAGGATAGTTGGAGTCCAAGTTTCGCCATTGGCTACCTTTTCTAAGAATGCTGAGTATACCATTTACTACAGACCTTAAATCATGTTTTCTTTTTCGGCGTTCATTTAAAATTTCTTCTATAAATTGCCAATGGGTATCAGATAACTCTTCAAATTGGGTTTGCATTAACAAGTAAGTTGGGAAGCTCACAAGCTAAGGCACTGATACCCTTTTTCAAAATTTAAACATCCTCTAAGTTGTTTAGTAATAAATAAGATTAAGGTGTAAATTATTATTGTAAATAAGTTTGATTTGCAGATAGTGAAAATACATTCTCAATGTAAAGACATATTTTAACATAACAATACATTTTTCTTTGTTTCTTTCATATTTATGGATTTATTATAAAATATTCATTGAAATACTCCCCTTAAACTGGACATCTACTAAAATTTGTAACTTAGTAGTTG
>JBEBTR010000225.1:0-4138 GCA_040393725.1 Sphingobacterium endophyticum
AATACTAATTTCTCAACGGTTTTCCTGTTGTTAGCATGTGTTGAATGCGTTCAAGGGTTTTGCGGGTTGCGCAAAGTTCTAGGAATGCTTTTCTTTCCATGTCTAATAGGTATTGTTCATCGACTTCTGTTGGTTGAGAAAGGTCACCGCCGCACATTACCCAGCCTAGTTTTTCGGAAATTAACTTGTCGTGCTCGGAGATGTAATGTCCGGCTTCCATAGAGGAAGCTCCTACGTATACAATTCCTAGCCCTTGATTTCCTAAAACTTTAATATTCTTGAGATGAGCTGGTTGGACATAGCCTGCATTTGCTAATTCTAATGCTTTGGCTTTCGCATCAGCCAATAACCTTGCGCGGTTCATGGTAATTGCAAATTTTCCTTCTTGAAGGTATCCTAGTTCGAAGGCTTCCACAGCAGAAGTAGATACTTTCGCCTGACCAATAGTTAGGAAACGATCTTTCAAGAAGTTCTGATCAATTTGATCTGGTCTGAAGTCGTCCGATGCTCTAAGAGCAAATTCTTTAGAACCTCCACCACCAGGAATGACACCAACACCAAACTCAACAAGTCCCATATAAGTTTCTGCATGTAGCTGAACAAAATCGGCATGCATTGAGAATTCACAACCCCCACCTAAGGCTAATTGGAAAGGAGCGGCCACTACAGGAATAGCTGAATATCTTAAGCGCATTGATGTGTCTTGGAACATCTTAACTGCCATATTAAGTTCATCATAATCCTGCTCAACAGCCATCATGAAGATCATACCAATATTTGCACCAGCAGAAAAGTTCTTACCATCGTTAGTAATCACCAATCCACGATAATCTTTTTCTGCTAGATCAATCGCTTTGTTCAAGCCTTGAATGACATCACCACCAATAGTGTTCATTTTAGTATGGAATTCACAATTGATAATTCCGTCACCTAAATCAATGATGGATACTCCGGAATTTTTCCAGATCGTTTTTGATTCACGAATATGGTCCAGGACGATTAAATCCTCGGTTCCAGGGATTGGGAGATAAGATTTCGATGCAATATCATAATAATGGCGTACGCCATTTTCTACTTTGTAGAAGCTTTCGAAGCCAGCATCCAACATCTCTTGTACCCATTTGGCAACTTGGCCAGTCTGTCCTGGGAGGCGTTTTTCTTCATTTCTTATTTTTTCAATAGTATCTCTAACACCAAGTGCGTCCCATACTTCAAAAGGGCCAATTTCCCAACCGAAACCTGCACGCATAGCATCATCAATACGGAAGAAATTATCCGTAATCTCAGGAACACGGTTTGAAACATATTCGAACAAAGGATAATGCATAGCGCGGAACAATTCTGCTGCCTTATCAGTACCTTGTTCGTAAACTTTCATTCTTTTGCGGATATCCTCCACAGGTTTAGTAGCCTCGAGGGTTGAAGATTTCACTTTTTGCTGCGGACCAAAGGTCATATCTTTTAAGTTCAATGATAGGATTTCAGAATTTCCTTTATCATCTTTGACCTTTTCATAGAATCCTTTTTTCGTTTTTTCTCCCAACCACTTATTTTCAACCATTTTGCTGATGAATTCTGGGAGGATAAAAACTCCTTTAGCTTCATCATCTGGGGCATTTTGCTCCAATCCTTTAGCCACATTTACTAACGTGTCCAAACCGACAACATCTGCAGTTCTAAAGGTTGCAGATTTAGGGTGTCCCATTGCAGGCCCAGTAAATTTATCGACTTCTTCTACAGATAACCCTAGTTTCTCAACAAGGTGAGTAATAGCCAACATCGAATAAACACCAATTCTGTTTCCGATAAATGCTGGAGTATCTTTACATAATACAACCGTTTTACCCAACATTTTATCTCCGTATTCGATTAAGAAGTCAACAACTTCTTTCTTGGTATCTTTTGTTGGAATAATTTCCAATAATGGGAGATAACGAGGGGGATTAAAGAAGTGAGTTCCACAGAAGTTTTCTTTAAAATCCTGAGATCGGCCTTCTTCCATAAGATGAATTGGAATACCAGAGGTATTGGTGGTAATCAATGTACCTGGTTTTCGGAATTGCTCAACCTTATCAAAGACAGATTTTTTGATGTCCAAACGTTCTACAACAACTTCAATGACCCAATCAGCATGGGCAATTTTATTCATATCATCATCGAAGTTACCAGTAGAAATACGCGTTGCAAAGGATTTGCTATATAAAGGTGCAGGGTTTGATTTAATGGCAGTTTCCAAGGATTGGTTAACGATTCTATTTCGCACCAATGGGCTGTCCAAAGTTAATCCCTTCGCTTCTTCAGCAGGCAATAGTTCTTTAGGAACAATGTCCAAAAGTAAAACCTCTAAACCTATATTAGCAAAGTGGCAAGCAATTCGGGATCCCATTACTCCGGAACCTAATACAGCTACTTTTTTAATATTTCTATTCATATCACGTATATTTTCTAATTTATTAAGGTTCAATTTGTACTTGAGGAGAATAGTTAGTTGCTACCTCGTTTATTTTTTTAAGGAATTTTATTAAAGTTGCCTTTTCCTTTTCTGAGAAAGATGTGCTTAAATGGTCATTAAATTCGCGAACGACATCTTTTGCTATTTTTCTTTTCTCTTGGCCTAATTCGGTTAAGTACACCTTAACAGAACGTTTATCGGTATCACTAGTTTCTCGATAAATAAACCCTAGAGATTCTAAGTTATTGAGGACTCGAGATAAAGAAGTAGTTTTCACACCGGTAGAGTTAGCAATTTGCGAAACAGGAGTACCATCCCGATGAATGTTAATTAATATATATCCGGCAGCTTGTGTAAAACCATGCTGGGAGGCTATTACATTATATTTATTGGCAACAGTTTGCCATGCCGTTTTTAAAAAATAATCGATGGTATTGTCTTGGCTCATATTCGGGTTTCTAACATTTATTATGCAAGCATAACAAATTTATATTTTTGAATTGATAAATCAAACAGTTTTGTGATTTTTTAATAAATAGTTGACATTAACGGTTTATTATAAGATAATAATGTGAGAATTTACGAAATGTTATTAAATGTGGAAAACTTTTAAGGATTGAATTTCAAATCATTAAGTATAATTTTAAATGGGTTATAAACAGTTTATAATTTTGGATATTATTATTACATTAACTTTGCATCAAACAAATAAAAAACATGGCATTAGTAAATATTCCAAGATTAGACCTGACTCATTTTACGACTGGCAGTTCTGAAGAACGCCAACAATTCGTATCTGATATTGGCAAAGCATTTAACGAGACAGGATTCGTTACGATTGCGAATCATGGCTTATCTCAAGAACTTATTGATGAATTATATCAGGTAGTAAAGGAGTTTTTTGATCAACCAGCCAGCATAAAAGATAAATATGAATTTCCTGAATTGGCAGGACAACGAGGATATACATCTAAAGGGAAAGAAAAAGCAAAGGATTCGAAAACACCGGATTTGAAAGAATTTTGGCAGAGGGGACAAACAATCGTTGGAGAGGAATATTCAAAAGCGGATTTTCCGGACAATCCATTAGTAGCTGAATTACCTCGTTTCAATGAGGTTACAGCAGAAATATATAAGAAACTCGAAGATGCAGGCCGCAATTTATTAAAAGCAATAGCAACATACTTGGAGTTACCTGAAGATTACTTCGAACAATATGTAATTAATGGAAACTCTATTTTACGTGCCATTCATTATTTTCCTATAGAGAACCCTGATGCAATTCCAGCAGATGCTGTTCGTGCTGGAGCTCATGAAGATATTAATTTAATCACTTTATTAATTGGCGCAAGTGCTGATGGATTAGAGGTGTTGACAAAGGACGGGGAATGGTTTCCTATTAAAGCAAAAGGCGAGGATATTGTTGTTAATGTAGGTGATATGCTGCAAAGATTAACGAACAATAAATTGAAATCTACCACTCATCGTGTTGTCAATCCTCCTCGAGAATTGATGAAAAATTCTCGTTATTCTGTTCCATTTTTCTTACATCCAAAATCAAATATGAGCTTAGCCTCGTTAGATTCTTGCATAGATGCAGAACATCCAAAAGCTTATGCCGACTACACCGCAGGACAATATTTGGACGAAAGATTGAGAGAAATTGGGTTGAAAATGTAGGGGAGA
>JBEBTR010000226.1:0-4134 GCA_040393725.1 Sphingobacterium endophyticum
ACGAATATCTTGCCGGATTGGTACTCGCACCTAAAATCAAGGTCTTTTTCATATGTTGTTATTAGGTTTACTTAATTAACTAAATCTCCGTTTGCATTATATGCATTTTGTCTCAAAATAGGCATTTCTAAGATTTTATACAAATCATCCAGATGATTCAAACTGCCATTAGCCATATTTGTTAATAACACAATGGTTACATCGTTCTTTAAATCACGAATATACAAGCTCTTGAATCCGTGCCACCATCCAGTATGATAAACAATCGGATTTTCTGGTGGGCTAAATGTTCTCCAACCATATCCATAACTGAATAAACTTCGTTTGGCATCACTCCTTGGCATATACATCGAATCCAAAATCGCTTCATTGACGATTCTACCATCTCGTACAGCTCTATCTAACAAATACATATCCTGAACGGTACTATAAATCCCTTTATCCCCTACAGGACCATCCAAATAGTTCCTTACAACTGATCTTCTCCATACTTTATCATGCCCCATAACATTGGAAGGTGTCTTCTCATAAACTGCAGTCGAATAAACTGCTGTGTTTTTCATACCTGCAGGATCAAAAATATTTTCCTTCATATACACCGCAAAATCTTTCCCTGTTACTTTTTCCACGATGGAAGCAAGCACCATAAAGTTTGAATTGTTATAATGAAATCTCCCATCTGGAGCGCCATACCGATTGGGACGCTTTTCTATTAATAGATTCATAGCATCTTGGTTGGACATTGGTTTCTTTCTATCTGGCCAAGCCTCCTCCGAAAAATATACATAATTCGGCAATCCTGAACGATGGGAAAGCAATTGAGCGATTGTAATTCCAGGATAAGGAAAATTTGGATAAAAATCATTCACCGTATTTTCCAGCTTAAGCTTCCCTTCCTGTACCAATTTCATTACGCCAAGCGCTGTTATTGGTTTCGATGCTGATGCTAATTCAAATTGAGAGTTGATATTAAGACTATCTTTTAATAAATAATCTGCCCAACCAAAAGAGTTTTGATACAATATCTTCCCCTTTTTGGCAACAAGAACATTTCCATTAAATGCGGATTTCTTATGAAGATTTTGCATGAAAGCATCAATTTGCTTGTCTGCTTGGGTAGAATCATAAATCAGAGCAATACTGTCCTGTTTTGCCTGGTCTTTCTTAATTTCTTTTTGTTTTGCTTCTGGCGAAGAACAAGAGAACAGTGTTATTGTTCCCAATCCAAATACTACTAATAAATTTTTAATTGACACGCTTCTAAACTAATTTTTTAAGTATGCTTAACATAATTCGCAATGAAGACAAATTACTATATATTGTGACAAAATACAATAAAATTTAGCTTTCTTTTGATAAAAGAATAGTTACATCTTTCACATCCATTTATACGCATCATAAAAGTCGGTATACAATCATAATATCATAAAAACAAAAAAGGTCGCTAATTGCGACCTTTTCCATATTTTAAAAACTACCAATTATGCTAATAAGCGAATTGGAGCTTCAATTAATCCTTTTAATGTCTGTAAGAATTGTGCACCAGTTGCACCGTCTACTACACGGTGATCACATCCTAATGTTAATTTCATAACATTACCTGGAACTACAGCGCCATTTTTAACAACAGGAACCTGCTGAATAGCACCTACAGATAATATAGCTCCATCTGGAGAGTTGATAATAGATGTAAATTCATCGATACCAAACATACCAAGATTTGAAACTGTAAAAGTTGATCCTTCCCAATCAGATGGTTGTAATTTCTTGGCTTTCGCTTTTTGAGCAAAATCCTTAACCTCTGCAGATATGTGTGATAATGATTTACCATCAGCAAAACGAACTACTGGAACTAATAAACCGTCTTCAACAGCCATCGCAACCCCAATATTTGTATGTTCATTATAACGGATCTTATCCCCTAACCATGAAGAATTAACATTTGGATGTTGCTTCAATGCTACTGCAACCGCTTTTACAACAATATCATTGAATGAAACTTTTACAGGAGCAACCTCATTAATTTGAGCGCGTGCAGCCATAGCATTATCCATATCAACACTGATCGTCAAATAGAAGTGTGGTGCTGTAAACAATGACTCAGACAATCTGCGTGCAATTGTTTTGCGCATTTGGTTAACCGGCTTCTCTGTAAAACGTTCTTCACCTACAAATTGAGGTAAACTTATAGTTTTAGAATCTGTTTCCGCTGGTTTAGCCGCTGCTGCTGCCGCAGGAGCTGCCTCCGGTTTAAAGTTCTCAACGTCTTTTCTTACAATTCGTCCGTTTTCAGCAGAACCTTTAACCTGACTTAAATCAATTCCTTTTTCCTTTGCAATTTTCTTAGCAAGTGGGGACGCCTTAACTCTAGAGTCACTAGAAGTTGAAGCAGCAACAGGTGTGTCAGATTTGCTCTCTTGAACAACTGCTTTTGGTTCTTCTTGTTTAGGCTCAGCTTTATCTTTCGATCCAGAAGAAGCCTTCTGATTTAACAACGGAGTAACATCTGTTCCTGCAGGTCCTACGATCGCAATAATATCATTAACTTTCGCAGCTTGTCCAGCTTCAACACCAATGTATAATAAAGTACCATCTGCATATGCAGTTACTTCCATGGTAGCTTTATCAGTCTCAACGTCTGCAATAGCATCATCAGACTTAATGGTATCTCCAACTTTAAAATTCCATTGAGCAATAACTCCTTCAGTCATCGTATCACTCAATAAAGGCATAGTAATAACGGTTACACCTAAATCCTCCGCACTAACATTACTTCCTGAGTCCTTTGAAGTTGCTTCTTCAGCTTTCTCTTCTTTTACCTCTGCTTTTGGCTCTTCTTTCTTCTCAGAACCCGATGATTCGCCTTTTAATAAAGCTTCGTAGTCTTCACCTTCATCTCCTAACACCGCAATCACTGAATCAACAGGAACTGCATCTCCTTCTTTAGGACCAATATATAACAATGTACCTTCTTGATAAGATTCAAAGTCCATTGTCGCTTTATCAGTTTCAACCTCTGCAATAAGGTCCCCTGAATTTACTTTATCACCAACTTTTTTGTGCCATTTTGCGATCACTCCTTCAGTCATCGTGTCGCTCATCTTAGGCATTTTTACTACTTCAGCCATCCTTTAGTATTGTTCTATTTAGTTAAAGTAATTATCATTTATTAATCCATGACAAAAGGATAGTCCTCTTGCACATAAATATCTTTATAGATTTCTGACGCATCTGGATAAGGTGATTCCTCAGCAAATTTAACTGAATCATCAACAATTTTCTTAACCTTAGCCTCTACCTCATCAAACCATGCTTGATCGGCATATTTATTCTCAACAATAGCATGCTTTACAGCAACAATTGGATCTCTTTCTTTATATTCTTCCAACTCTTCCTTAGTACGGTATTTAGCTGGATCTGACATCGAGTGTCCTTTATAACGATATGTACGAATTTCTAAAAACGTAGGTCCCTCTCCTGCACGTGCACGTTGAACGGCCTCATCCATTGCATTGTGAACAGCAACAACATCCATACCATCTACAGCAGCACTTGGCATATCAAATCCAAGACCCATCTTATAGATGTCGATCATATTTGTTGTACGCTGAACCGAAGTACCCATGGCATAACCATTGTTCTCACAAACAAAGATTACAGGAAGTTTCCATAACATCGCCATATTTAAGGTTTCGTTAAATGCTCCTTGACGAACAGCTCCATCACCCATATAACAAATGTTTACATTGTCAGTTCCTAAATACTTCTCCGCGAACGCAATACCCGCTCCTAAAGGAATCTGACCTCCAACGATACCATGTCCTCCCATAAATTTATGCTCCTTAGAGAAAAAGTGCATCGATCCACCTTTACCCTTTGAACATCCTGTTACTTTACCAAACAATTCAGCCATACATGCATCCGCTGATACTCCTTTTGCTAAAGCATGAGCGTGATCACGATATGCTGTAATTAATGAATCCTCAGGCTTAATCACTGACATCGTTCCAGCAACTACTGCCTCTTGACCAATGTATAAGTGACAAAATCCACGAATCTTTTGCTGTCCATAAAGCTGTCCAGATTTCTCTTCAAATTTGCGCATGAGCAGCATGGATTCATACCACTCCAGGT
>JBEBTR010000227.1:0-4133 GCA_040393725.1 Sphingobacterium endophyticum
CATAACATCTTTATCAACCTCTTTAATGAAGTAAGACATAACCAAAGACAGAATTCTATTACTAGACAGGTTCGGACTCCAAACGATCAATTTGAAGGGCCATTGGGTTATGATGGTTGGTTTTCTAGAGGTGGTGGGGTATTGTCCAATTTCAGAAATGAAAAGGCCTTATCGTTTGCATTGGCGACGTCCTATAGTTATAAGAGCCGTTACATTGTGGATCTTTCGTACCGGATTGATGGTTCTTCTGCAAATGGTTTTGAGAATTTATATACAAAAAACCCTGCTATTGGGGTTCGATGGAATGCACATCATGAAGAATGGATTAAGTCTGTGCCATGGATCAATCTTGCTTCCCTTCGCTTTACATGGGGAGTGAATGTTATGCCGACCAGTTCCCTGGAAAGGATCTACGGAAAGTATGATATTTCCGGTCGATACAACCAAATCAACGGAATAGGTATTAATTATGAATTTATTCCAAATCCAAACCTTAAACCAACAACATCCATGCAATATAATGCTGGTTTGGATCTGAATCTGTTCAATAATAAGATTGAAATTATTTATGATACGTATTACAAACGTGTTGAAAATTTATTATTTGAATCTTTCTTAAGTAATTCTACGGGATTTGACAAGTTGCATTCAAACGACGCTGGTCTTGCAAATTATGGACATGAACTGGCATTAAATATTCGTCCACTACCCGCAGCTAGTGCATTTAATTGGACCTTCTCTTTAAACGGGGCCTACAACAGGGATGTTTTATTGCAACTTCCTGCCACTTTTAGAGGACAATTTATTAAATGGGACGGTTCATCTGACCTATTACATAGTGTAAATCGTGTTGGTACCTCTGCCCTATCCAATTATCTTTTACAGAATGTTGGTGTATATGCGACAGATGCGGATGTCCCGGTTGATCCAACCACAGGTCTTCGTTATAGAACATCTGATGGAACCTTTTTCCAGGCTGGTGACCCAATATTTGTGGACCGAAATGGAGATTATATTTTAGATCAACGTGATTATGCACGTTCAGGGAATACCCAACCATTATGGACCGGAGGTATGCAGAATAATTTTAACTATAAGAACTTCCAATTCTCTGTTTATGCCTCTTATACAGCAAAACGTACCATTCTTAATTATGCATTGGCACAACGTTTAGATCTGTTTAGAAATCCTTTCGGACAAATTATAGAAAATGGAGCGATTACTGGAAATGGCGGACAATCTGTTGTTCCAGTGGATGACTTAGATATTTGGTTACAGGATGGAGATATTGCAAAATATCCTTATCCATACGATTTCTCAAGAAATTCCAGTGTTAGACCTTTCCGATACGACCAAACCCTATGGGAAGAAAACGGATCTTATTTTAAAATCAATAATATTATCGTAGCCTATGTGTTTGACCGTGATTTCTTAAGAAGATTTAAGTTAGACAGGTTCCGTATTTACGCATCAATGGATAATGTTTATACATTTTCTAAATATTCAGGACCGAATCCTGAAAACGTAACAAGTCTTGGTCGTGATGCTTCTAATGGCTACCCGGTACCAAGATCTTATACTTTAGGTTTCAACATTTCATTCTAATCATTATGAAAAACTTAATAAAAAATAAATTAGCAGTAATTGGATTAGGAATAGCACTGGGTTTCAGTTTTTCTGGGTGTAAGGATTATTTAACCGTGGAACCCATTGATCGTTTAACAGGGAATAACTATTACCTTTCCCAACAGGATGTAGAAACGAATATTGCTTTTATATATGCGAAATTCTTCACTAAAATCAATGAAACCTGGGTTATGGGTGCAATCGGTGAAGCCCGGTCAGGTGAGATCTTTGTTTCTGAAGGAGCTAACAGTTATAACTCCAGAAAAGTAATCGAAGCATTAGGAAGAAATGACATCAACTATGCTATGGCCGGAAATGATTTTCAATGGTATAATATCCGTGCCATCACCAATTGGAAAACGTATTATCAGGTAATTCAAAGTACCAATATCCTCATTGAAAAACTAGAAGAGGGCATTCCTGGTGTTAGCGGTTCCGATCAGACACGTTATATCGCCGAAGCAAAATTCATTAGAAACTTCACTTATTTTTGGATGGTGCGCCTATATGGAGATGTACCTTATTTTACAGATGCTTACCATACGGAGCCTCAAGCCCGTGAAGACATGGTTTCAGTATTGAATAAATGTATCGCTGATTTGGGGCCACAAAAAGATTTAATGCCATGGTCATTAAATGATCCTGGACTTAGAGGAGCTAGACCTGCTAAAGGGGCAATAATAGCTCTACTGATGCACATGAATATGTGGAACTCAAGTTTTGACCCCGCAAATAAGCAAAAATACTTAACAGAGGCAGTATCTCTTGGAAAACAATTGATCGACAGTAAACAACATAAACTTGTCGCTCCCTTCAATGATCAAAACTGGGCTACAGTTACTAAAGGTAGAAGTGAGGAATCGCTTTTCGAATTCTACAAAAGTATCAACTACGGGGATGATGTTGCGGCTTTAGCGCCATTCTGGGATCACTTCTTACGCTGGCCTTATAAATTCCCTCGATATACCAATCAGTTAAGTCATTGTTACTTTATTTCAACTTATATGAATCAGATCTTTCCAGAAGGAGATGCTGATAAACGTAGGGAAATGTGGTTTGAGGACATTACTTCGGACAATGGTCGCTTTGTACTCAGAAAATTTGGTACGAACGTATATGCCTCAGGTAATGAAGATAAGAACCCGGATAATACGTTCAGTATTTTCAGGTATTCCGATGCGATATTATTATATGCTGAAGCTTGCGCAGAATTGAATAGAGATCAGGAAGCCATTGCTGCAGTCAATATGGTTCGGGATCGGGCACAGGCAACTAGGTATAATGGTGGCGGAGGCTCAGATCTCAAAAACTTTATCTTTTTAGAAAGAGGAAGGGAATTGATTGGTGAAGGTATCCGATATTTTGACCTTATCCGAACACGAAGGATCATGAGCAGAGAATGGACCATGAGCCCGTTAACCTTGGATCAATATAACCGCGGTGGCTGGACTTGGCCAATAGATCCTTCTGCGCTGAATAATAATCCATATATGGAATTAAATGATTATTGGACTTCAATTGGACGTTAATTATGAAAAAGCTATTTAAAACCGAATATATTGCACTCTTTTTTATGAGTCTATTCTTTTTGAGTGCATGCAATAAGGATGATTACTATGAGGATGGAGGTTTAGCCAAAGCTGAATTCGACGGAACTATCCTTCAATATTTAGAAACAAAACCTATTTTATTTGATACCGTTGTACAGATTATCAAATTGGCAGGTCTTGAAAATGATTTTCAAACGAAAGAATTTACCTTTTTCGCCCCTTCAGATCCAGATATCAAACAATTGATTGGGACTGTTGGAAAAGGCGGTTTAAATACCGAGCTTTTCCTTTATGGATTAGATACCATTCAAAAATTAAGCGATATTGATTCCTTAATCTGGCGGAAGCATTTATTGAAATATATGTTCAAAGGGAAGAATAAACTTGCCGATTATCCTCAGATAGATTTTCAACTCTTAGGCACATATCCCGGACAGAATTATGTCTCTATGAGCGGTGCTGTTTCTAAAATAGGTGTAGTATTCAATGATATTGTACAGATGAGCGGATCAACTGAGGTTGCAAGGTTAAAATACAAAGGCTATAGACAGTTATTTCTTTCCTATATGCCTGATTATGGCAATCCCGATAACCTTCTTAGATATCCGGTTTCCACTTCGGATATTCAACCGACTAATGGTGTAATTCATGTTTTAAATTATAATCTAACTTATTTTGGACTATACCTAAATTCAGATGATGTAATTCAAGATGTTATCCAAAGCAAACGCTAAAATTATGAGAAAGTTTTTCAAATATTATATAATCGCAATCGCATGCTTAGGATCATTTTCCTGTTCCAAAGATGTCGAATTCCACTCTGAACCTTACCAAGAAGGTAAGGCAGCATTAGGAATTGAAATTGATCGATCGCAAAAGCCAAGTCCAGAAACTGGTGGACCGGGTACATTAGTAAAATTAAAAGTAAAAGGCCTCAATGCTTACAAGGATAAGGCG
>JBEBTR010000228.1:0-4120 GCA_040393725.1 Sphingobacterium endophyticum
TTTGGATGTTGGATGTTTCAAATCTTGAAAGAATGATTTAGAATATTGATACGAGTACCTTAAACCTATGAAATAACCTAAATGAGCAGAAGGTTTAAAAATACGACCGCTCTTTCAAATTTGACATACCTCTTTCCATTTCCTTGGCTTACTCCATGAATGTTCCCAACCTCTCAAGCTCCTTGGCCCTGACAGGCTTGGTTATATAATCAAGAACCATTCCGTGCGCAATTGCCCTTTTCCTATCGGTCGGGTCCAGTGATGAACTGACCATAACCACAGATATGCTTCGGGCCAAACGATTCCGTTCTAGCCGTTCCATCACCTCCCAACCGTCCATGACCGGCATCATGATATCTAGGAAGACGACATATCTTGCCCCATCTTCTTGCTGGGAATCCAGCCACTCCAGAAACTCGGCACCATTAATGAACTTTGCATGGACATGCCCCATCTCAAGGTGCTCAAGAAGGCTGGACAGAAGGAACGTTGATATTGTGTCGTCATCCACCAGTATGATCCTATTCATCTGGACCTCCCTTGTACTGTTCCCGATTAACAATCTGCCTGATCACTCGGTCCATTTCATTTGCCGAGTCTAACAGAGCTCCAATGAGGAAACCCGATCTGGCTTCCGTCCTGACGTCCCTTTTCAGATGCTCTGCCAGTCCGATAATACGTGCTAATGGAGCTCTAAGTTCATGATTGTGGCAAAACAAAATATCCTTCAGGATATTTTTATCCTCATGCTGCTTGGTAATGTCTATCGCTGTACCGTGGATCCCGATGCAGGCTTCTCCAATATGGTCGGGCTTACCAATAATCTTAAGACGCCTAAGCTTTCCACTTTTGGTTCTGACAGAAACAAAGGTCTTCAAAATCCTGTGACCTTTTATCGCCCTTATGACCTCTTCAAGAAAAATAGACTCATCCTCAGCTTCAACATAGAACTGCTTTACATTCTCAAAATCGGGAATAAAATCTCGATCCACCTCAAAAAGGTCGTTCATCCCGCTAGACCATTTGATGGTCCGTTTCTCGATGTTGATCCACCAATTTCCAAACCTTACATCTGACTGTGCTTCTGTAAGGAGTCTTCTATCGATCACATAGTCCGTAACATCGACCAACGACCGGACGATCACCATTACTTCACCGTTTTTGTCAAATACAGGAAAATGCTTTATCTCGAAATACTTTACGTTTTCGATGGAGGTCCTCTTCTCTTGGGGATCTACCCAGGTTTTTATTCCCTTTGAAATAATCCTCCTTTCCCTGATGACTTCATCGAAAAGGTCTTCCCAATTAATTTCATCTATGAAATCCGAGCTTGGAAATACAGAAAAAAAACTCTTTGAAATTATGTCTTCTCCCCCTAGACCAAAAAGCCCTAGGTAAGCCTCATTTGCGTCTACGATTGTAAATTCTGGGGAATTGGGAAGAACGATCACGCATGGCACCCCTAGCCATTTAAATAGGTTAGAATAGTCAAAATTCAAAATGTTACTTGGTTAAGTTAAGGTAAAAATAGTTCAAAATTTATGCCAGATTTAATTGGAAAATCGAGTTCTTATCAGCGCAACAAATTTACGTACAACTTAAGACAACCAGCATGTTTAGCGATCGGCGCCTCCCTTTTTCATGCTGGTTGTTTTTCGTACGAATATATGCATCGTACAGAATGGTATTCATTATGGACTTTTCATCAAATGCGGAATTTGAAACTATTTGAATTGATTATTTAACCAGAAATGCCGATCTAATTCTTGCCTCAAAGAATATCATTAACCCTATAAACAGATCGTACCTATGTAAAGCATTCTGGCAATTTTGGAGATCGCTCGTTATTTTTTCCGATAGTGGTTGCGAAGTGGCGCTTAATCCAAAATCAATTTGTGACTAGAAGTTTAATTAGGTTAGAAATTGCAAATTGAACTGGTCCTATCTAAAGTTTAAGATGGAGAATCTGCGTTATTTTAGAAATAGATTCATGCCTTCCAAAAAATATTTACAAAAAAAATCTATAGGTTATTACCAAACCCAAACTGTAGCATTTTATTTTTTCTCCATGGCCACTTTAAGCCCCATTAAAACAAATACTAATCCAGAGAACTTGCTAAGGTACATGGTAAATTTAGGATTATCCTTCAATCTATTCGAAAATGCACTTAAAAAATAAACAAGGATTGAGTACCAAATTAACCCCATAATTGCATAGCAGCTACCTAAAAATATAAATGGTACCACAGAGCCGAGTTCTTTCGGATTTATAAATTGAGGAAAAAAAGAAATAAAGAACAAGGCAACCTTAGGATTAAGAACATTTGTGATGAGCCCGGATTTAAAATTACTCCAACCACTATCTGTACCTGTTAATCCGTTTATTAAATTAATTTTATTCCCTTCGGATAATAAAGAAACCAATCCCAAATAAACAAGATAAAGCGCTCCTACATATTTAATTATCATGAACGCCATTGCCGATTTGCCAATAATTATTGAAAGTCCTACCATTGCAAAAATTGTATGGACCAGAATTCCAGCATTTACACCGAAAGTTGAAAACATGCCGGCCTTTTTACCTTGACCTATAGCCTTGTTTAGAACAAAAATAGTATCCATTCCAGGAGTTATTATAAATATTATCGTCGATAAGATGAATAGTTCAAAATTGTTAACGCCCAACATAAAAGCCGAGATTTAAGCAAATGTACTTAAAAACAATAACTATTTCACCTTATCCTGCCACCTGTAGGTCTATGTTTTCCGACATCCCCGATAAGAAACTTAACAGGTAATCATATCGCTTATTTTTTATTCTGACTCTTTAAAAATTTGGTTACGCTAAATATTTTCGATTCAACCAAGATGAAACAAAAACATTCGGTCGGAACTATTTACGATAATTTATAATTGCTGGAATTGTTACCTTGTTCACCTTACTGTGTACTCATGGCTACAATAATTCTGCCTGGCCATTGAAAGTTCTATTTTACCGGTTCCAAATCCATTATTGTTAGCATATTTAAGAAGATTGCAGCGGGTTTATCATGTCCTAATGGATGTTTTTTAGCATGCAGTCCATAATTTTCAAAAGAAACCGATTTTCTTATAAAAGAATTTTATATTTGGAAAAAACAAAATTATTTATTTAAAGAAATCATTAATGAAAAACTTAAGAAATTTATCGTTGATCCTATTGTCCTTAACTTTCACACTTTCTTCGTGCAGTAAAGATGATGAACCTACTCCAGGATCGGAAACTAAAGAAGTCCAATATAAAATTATTGGCTCTACTGGAGTAAACATCAGTACTATTGTTTATTATGACGGCGACACACCAGTCTCTAAAACCGGTAATTTCGGTAGTGAGTGGACCAGTGAGGCCAAAATTTCCACAAAGACCCCTATGATTTCTGCCAACGGCATGGGGCCAAATGATAATTCAACACTCAAAGCACAGATCATTGTTGATGGTAAGGTTGTGAAGGAAAGTGCAGCATCAACTGGAAAAATTTTGCAGACAAACGTTTCATTATTTTAGATAAAAGTATACCAAGTAAACAAAAAGCCTAACCTACAATTAGGCTTTTTATTATTTTAGTACCTGCCAAATTTCTTTGCTCTAAATGTTTGAATTATGGGCTTTTAATTGGTAAACTTTGGTAAATCATTTCCTACCGAATCGGGATTTGCTGTTACACTATCTTTAAACTGTTTTTTATCGTTGGTACAGAAATTTCCTGCCGCTATAAAAGGTGCCTTCGGGTTTGAATCTTCGTTTCCATTATCTATTTTATAATAAGGAAGATTATCTTCCAAAATTAATCGCTTCAATGGTTTATTATTATTACCCTTAACTACTCCAAAGCACATTCTTTTTGTTTTACCTTATTTATTTCTAAATTTAGTAAGTTTATTTAACTTGTTTTTTCAATCAATATTGCCCAATAGAGTAACCACCCTATTGGTTTTTTTCTTCTAATGCATATCAATCTACTACATTTTTTTAGCTATCTTTTGTGTCTAATTTCTATTCCGACCTAACCTCATTTACTTTTCTATGCATTCGGGCCAATATCTCCTTCAAAACCGATGAACTCGAAATTATAGTTATTAT
>JBEBTR010000229.1:0-4115 GCA_040393725.1 Sphingobacterium endophyticum
CATAGTATTTTTAGCAAAGCCTTTAAAAAAAGTACAGGAGTAACGCCATCACAATTTTTGGACTATCTTAAAGAAGAGGTTGATAAATAGGGTTTTATTAACATAGGTCTACCTTAATTATATAAATCAATTAATACAAAACTCGAACTGCAATTGACATATCCATATTTTTGGGGGATGCATTTTTATGTTATTTCAAAAAATAAAGGATGTTTAAATTATTTAGGAAAAAAAAAGATTTGCCATTTCATGAAGAAAATTGGCAGGTTTATACATCTAGCATTAATAATCAATTAGCTTCCATTATAGTTGATCTAAATGTTGCAGATCTTGCTCCCATTTCGAATCTAACAGAAGTTTTTTATTTGATTATACCTTTTGATTTTCCATCGGCTGAAGGCTTGCCGACGATGGAGAGCTATAAACATATCAATGAGGTTGAGGATAAAATTGCAGAGCTCAAATTTCGATATGCCCCTCAATTATTACATGTTGCCACCATTTCAATGAGTTCGGAGAGGTTACAAATGTTTTATTGTTATAAAATAGGAGATACTAAGGAGTTTTTAATTCAGATTGATAAAACTTTTGTTGAGGAATTAACATTTCAAGTAGATCATAGGGAAGATAAGAATTGGGACGATTACTTTAGGTTAGCCTATCCTACAGCTTTTCAAATGGAAATGATAAAGAATCGATCCAATCTGCGAGCATTGGTTGATGCGGGAGACCGATTAAACAAGGAAAGGCTCATTTATCATAAACTTAATTTTGAGAAAGAAGAAGATTTAAATGAATTCCTAGCATATGCCAGGCAAGAGCAATTTAATTTAACATCCAAGGTTCTCAGCCAGGAAAAATGGCTGATCTGTATTTCGCGATTGGATTTCCTCTCCTATGAATCCATAGACAGTTTATGTTTACCAATTTGGGAAAAGGCACAGGTTTACAACGGTAACTATGATGGTTGGGAAACCGATTTAATTTTAAGATAGAAAATAATTCAAATACACTAAAAGGGAAAAAAATGTTTATAAACGTTCAACGAATTGAAGAAGGGTCATTTGCAGCGGATCATTTGCAAAATCCAGTTAATCCAAATAATTTAATGGTTTTAGGAATTTACAGGAATTATATAGGTACAGTATTTAGTAAGGGTTATTCAAAGAAGGCAGCACCTATTTATTGGGATACAGTAACAGGGAAAACGATTTCAAGGCGGAAATGGACATCAGATATGATTAGCTATGCGAATAAGTGTTTAGGGGAAGTTAGGCCAGCACCCTATAAGTTTAAATTAACTGTTATAGGATATATCTTTTTATTGGGAATTATTGGCTTATTTGGATATTTGATTTATGATAGTGTAAAACCATCTGTAAATTCATCGGCAGCAGTTCCGTCAAGTTTAGAAGAAAAGATTGAAGGAGGAGATCTTTATTATGGTCGTTTTATTGAGAAAGATCCAACCACTAAAATCGGTAAGAGAGCGGGTTATGGATGGTTTAAAGTGATGGATGCAGGAGCAGAGAGCTTGTTAGTATCAATGAGTACTGAAATGAGTAGTACACATAAACCATCAAATGAGATGAATAGTACTAGTTTTGAAAAAGAATCCATTCCTATGGAAATAAAGACTAAGGAGAGTTATCAAATTGATTTAATTTCAAAAGATGGTTCATACGAAATCACTTTTTCTGAAAAAAAATAAAAGATGGGAATTAAAGAAGGAATTACAGCAAAGCAAGTCGTGAAAATATTTTTAATCTGTTTAGTAGTTGGATTTTTCTTGTTTGTGTTTGCACTCTTTCAGACCTGTAAGACCAAGTCTACAAACATCAGTAAAAAGGAGCCATTTAAGGATTTAATAGGTAAGGAATTAGTATTAAAGAGGCCAGTTCGTTTATTTATGGAAAAATATCCTACACGGAAGGATTATCCGTATGTATTATCAGATACGAATATGCATAGTTGGTCAACCTATACATCGATGTTGCAAGCTGATGTTCTTGAGATTAAATTGAGTGATACAATTTCGGAAAATTCAAAAATAATATTTGACAAAGCAATTCAATATACTCCGGGAGTTTCAGGATTTTCGAGGTCCAAACTTTTTGGAACCTTGAGCAGTACAGAAGGAAAAACATATCAGGTTGAGGTTTCCTGGGGCAAGTTGAACTCCAATCTTGATTGGAAGGGCAGTCAAAAGGCATATAAATTTGAGTTAGCCCCTTGGCAGAGCGAAATTGACACAGCATCCTATTATCTTCCGGATGCACAGTGGTGGTAAAGAATAGGGTGGAGCTTATATTTTAAGTTTATCTTTTATTTTAGGGAAAATTAACCTAAACCAGAAAGTGTATTGATCTGGATTATTTTGTATATCCATTTCTAAATCAACAAGGTTGACATACTTGATGGCTTTTATTTCATTTGGGTTTAAATTGAATTTATTGTCGGTATATTTTCCTATGAAAATATGGTCATATTCATTTTCCCAAAGGCCATTTTCTAATTTTTCTTCATAGCTAATTTGGAGAATTTCCTGGATGTCAACATTAATTCCCATTTCCTCGAACGTTCTTCTTTTAGCGGCGTTCATAGTTGTTTCGTTTGGGCGTGGATGTCCGCAGCAGGAGTTAGTCCAAAGGCCAGGGCTATGATATTTGGATATTGCTCTTTGTTGTAAAATGAAATTGTTGTTTTCATCAAACAGAAATACAGAGAATGCTCTATGTTTTTTATTTAATACATGGGCTTCTTGCTTTTCCATTTGGCCAATTTCCTGATCATTCTGATCCACTAGAATTACATATTCTTCCATAGATTTTACTAAGATTTAGGGATAATTCCTAATATATAGATTAAAGGGTATTTAACCTAAATTCTTAGAAATATCTTTTATAAATTGATCTACGGATGACTCTTGAGTTGCCCAAGAGGTAACTACTCTAAGAGTTACCATCTGATCTTCCAGTTTTTCCCAAATGTAGAAGTCATATTTTTCCATTAATTTTTCTGCAATTGAAATGGGCAGAATAGGGAAAATCTGGTTGCTGACAGGTTCAGTAGCAAAATCACAACCATTTTGTTTGAAGGTATTTGCAATTTTAGAGGCTAATTTATTTGCATGAAATCCCAATTCAAAGAACAAATCATCTTGAAATAATGCTAGGAATTGTGCTCCCAACAATCTTCCTTTAGCCATTAATGCTCCTTTTTGTTTCAAGTTAAAATCGAAACCCTCTGCCAACTTTTCATTTTGGAATACGATTGCTTCTCCCAATAATGCTCCATTTTTTGTACCCCCAATATAAAATACATCAGCAAGTTTAGCGATTTCTTGAAGAGTAAGATCATTGGAATGTGAAGTTAGGGCAGTTGCAAGCCTAGCACCATCAATAAAAAGGAGAAGTTTATTTTTCTTACAGCAATTTGCTATATCTTGAAGTTCAGTTTTAGAGTATACGGTTCCAAATTCTGTAGATTGGGAAATATAAACCAATGCAGGTTTGACCATATGGTTGTCAGTGTGACTATCAACTATTTTTTGAATTTCAGTGTCTTTGATTTTACCGTTAATATTGGGAATTAAGTTTATTTTATGGCCGGTATTTTCAATTGCACCAGTTTCGTGTACTTCAATATGTCCGCTATCAGCTGCAATCACAGATTCATAAGGTTTTAATAGGTGACTAATGACTAATAAATTAGCTTGCGTTCCACCGGATACAAAGAATACCTGAGCTTGCGGATTATTGATAGCCTGAATGATAGATTCTTTAGCTTTTTGAGATATACTGTCCGCTCCATATCCTGGTTCTTGGGATAAATTTGTTTTTTGAAGTATTTCTAAAACTTTAGGATGCGCACCCTCGCTATAGTCATTTTTAAAACTGATTTTAGATTTCATGCGTAAATATAACTGTTTTCGGAAATGAAAGGGATTAAATAGAAAAGAGGATAGTTTTTTTACTATCCTCTTTTTCGATATAGATATATGGATTTTATTTTCCAAACATACCTGCAAGGCTATCAAGGATACTACCTTTAGTACCTTTATCATTTTTTTGATCGAAGAACTGACCCACTAAATCTCCTAAACCACCGGAAAT
>JBEBTR010000230.1:0-4074 GCA_040393725.1 Sphingobacterium endophyticum
AACTCAACTCCTTAAAAAAAAGCTACTCCTTTCATGTCGCAAGACATGGAAACCAATACCTTGCCCTTCATTTAATTTCTTAAATCCTTTAACAATTTTTCTTTCTTTTAAAACGACAGATAATCCTTCATATAAATTCGAAAAGAAATTTTTAGTAAACAGTTTCCAACGCTGAAGCGTTGGAATGACAAGATCTTTGGGTTGTTAGAGGGCAGGGAAAGCGTTAAAATTGTCTTCTCAAAAAAGACAATTTTAACACTTTCCCTGCCACCCCCTCCACTCAACGAATTTTGTCATTCCCTGTCGCAAGACATGGAAACCATTTAAATATTTTAATTACTAATTTTCATAATTTTTGATTGTTGATAATAATTCATTTTTATATGAGTAAATGTCATCAACTGATTCAATTAACTTTTTCTCACCACTATCCTTTCCATTATTGAATAATTCAATATATTTTGTTGTTGAAGAATTAAAATGCAATCGGCAAATAGGCTTACGATTATTATTATCCAATAAAATTCCAAAATAAGATTGTGTATCCCTATTTGAAATTCTTGAAGCAGGTAAAATTTCTCTTAAAATTGCTTTTACAATTTGAAAACCTTCAATTTCTTCCTCTGTTGTCTGGATTTTATCAACTTTATCAGTTGGGTTGGTATTAGAATCGATTTGATCTAGGTTATCACTGTCTTTTGAAGGAATTGATTCATTTATACTCAACGCATTTTTTAGTCTTGAATTAATACTTTCATTAATAAATGTTGCCAAAGCCCTTCTGGTATAATCTTTAAAAACAACAAGTCTCGAAGCAATTAAAGGTTTATCAAAAAATTTAGAAACTAACATTTTGACAAATTCATCAGATGGATCTGATATTTCTTTTTCAAATTCAAATTTTATTGCTTTAATATATTTTAATCCTTCAGCGGAATCCAAAATACTTTCTAGGTTATAGCCATTCTTTGTGAATTTTTCCAATATTTTTAAATTGGAATCTTTTAGATTATTCAAATCTAATGTAAAGAATGGTTTCTCATCCATAATATTAGGTTTTTCTAAATCTGCATAAAAATTATAGATATGTCCATTTGTTAATACTCCAAACCTAGCCTTTGAAACATGATAATATCTATGTAATTGGGAGTTATGAGCACTAGCATTCTCTCTCCAATGTTTACATTCAATAATTAAGATCGGTTCATCATCCTTTTTAATAACATAATCTACCTTTTCACCTTTTTTCGTTCCAATATCACAAATAAATTCTGGGATAACCTCTGTCGGATTAAAAATATCATATCCCAGTATTTGAATGAAAGGCATAACAAATGCATTTTTCGTAGCTTCCTCTGTAGTGATTTGATCTTTAAGTGAATCTACTCTTTGATGAAGTTGTTCTAATTTTAATTTTAAATCCTGTTCCATTATTCATAAAATTAATAGTGTATAATTTCATGGAAAATTAACTGCAAAATCTTATAATTTTTTACGGGTTTCCGTATTGAATGATGAGGATTTTAATATCTTATTGGAGAGTCAATCTTAACTGTTATATATCTATAAAAACCTGATATTAATTTTATTATCCGCACAAAATAATTACATTGATATATTTAAAAGATGTAAATGTTTTATCAAAAAATCATTCCGATTAAACCATTAAGGAACTATATTCGATATTTTTGGGTATTGGAAGATTGTGGAGGTAAAACATTTAAAATTATACCTGATGGATTGACAGGTTTGATTTTTCAGGAAAATGAAACACGATTTGTAGACAAAGAACATCAGATTCTACCTCAAATGTTCGTGTATGGACAAACAACATTCCATAGCATACAACATGCAGTAGGAAATTTCAGAAATATTGGTGTTTATCTAGAGCCTACAGCACTAAAATCCATCTTTCAAATAGATGCATTTGAATTAACCAACCAACACATTTCCATCGACAGTATCACTAATGAGCATATCGTTGAAGAACTAGTTAATGTTGGTTCAATTGAAAAGAAAATTGACATTATTTCACAGTTTTTTCTAAAACGGATACAACAAATAGAAAATCCTAACAAGAAAGCAGATTTTGCAATCACTCTTTTACAAAATGGGAAATCATTAAAAGACATTCAAACCGAAATGAAAATATCCGAACGATCATTGGAAAGAATAATGAAGAGTTATGTTGGCATATCACCGAAGGCATTTTCAAGGATTATCCGATTTCAATCTGGTTTACAATCATTACGTCATAAAGATTTTGAGAAGCTTACAGACTTAGCGTATAAGAAAGAATACTTTGATCAATCACATTTTATTAGAGAGTTTAAGACATTTACAGGGATGAACCCAAGTCAATTTCTTCAACAAACTAATGAACAATTAGAAAATTTTCCAGAATGGCAAGTTTAACTCTTGTCGGTTTTATACAATTTTAAGGTTTCAATTCATAATAATTTTGTTGCATCACTAAATAATAAAAAAGATGATGAACATAATTAATTGGTTTGAATTACCAGTGAACAATTTTAGAAGAGCAAAGGAATTTTATGAAAATGTATTGGAAATTACATTGATTGAAATGGAATTCGATGGAACAAAATCGCTAGTTTTTCCTTTTGATGGAATCAACGTTTCAGGTGCATTGGTGAAAAATCAAAGCGGTGAACCGAATCAAACCACAATTCTGTATTTCAATGCAGGTGAAAAATTAAGTTTTGCACTAGAAAGAGTGAAAGCAAACAAAGGTATAATTGTGTTGGAAACAACGCAGATAAAATCAGGTTTTATTTCCCAAGTATTGGATAGTGAGGGTAATAAAATTGGTTTATTTTCATTGCTTGCTTAATTTCTTTTATTTATACCCCTGCCGAAATTGTAGATTTATTGGTTAGTTTGGGTAATGGTATCAAATCTAACGAATTTTCTCATGTTAATTTTGCATTAGAAAAATTGCTTGGTAGAAAGCCATTTGATTTGAATTCGTATATAAGTAGATTGTAAATATGTTATTTAAGCAAATACATTTGGTAGGCATTAAATCAGGAGAAATAACTGTTGCATTTCGCAGGTGGAAAAGAGTTTCTGTTAAAAGTGGAAGTCTTTTACATACCTCTGTAGGCTTACTTGAAATTGGAGAGATTCGTGTAGTCAATGAAATAGACATTACTGAAGAAGAAGCCATAC
Source organism: Sphingobacterium endophyticum (assembly GCA_040393725.1). Taxonomy (GTDB): domain Bacteria; phylum Bacteroidota; class Bacteroidia; order Sphingobacteriales; family Sphingobacteriaceae; genus Sphingobacterium; species Sphingobacterium endophyticum_A. Next base: position 3,190 of record JBEBTR010000230.1, read on the forward strand.
AAGCAGGATTTATAAGTAAGAAGCAATTGTTAAAATCTTTTTTACCCAACAATGTAGGACATATTTTTAAAATTTCAGTTCGATATCATTCTGAAGACCCCCGGATTAAATTGAGAGAAGAAACGGTAATATCTAAACAGAGATATACAGATTTGAAAAAGAAATTACAAAAACTAGATGATTACAGTAAATATGGCCATTGGACCAATAAAGTTATTTATACCATAAAAGAAAATACTAATCTACATGCTATAGGTATAGCAAAATTAACAGGGTTTGAAAAAGAATGGTTAAAGCTTAATATCCGAAAATTGAAAAATTTAGGATTGACCATTAGTCATACAGTTGGTTATGAAATTTCACCGTTGGGAAATGAATATTTAAAAAAAATTGACCAATACAAATCGTCCTTGTAAGCGAAAAAAACAGTTTCCAACGCTGAAGCGTTGGAATGACAAGATCTTTGGGGTTTTGGGGGCAGGGAAACCATTTCCTTGGCCATACTAAATCCTTTAACAGATTTTCTTGTCTTATGTAAAGAGCTTGATTTATTTTTATTTCTAACTTTAAAACAACAAAAAAAACTACCATCAATGCAGCCCACTCATAGCGGATATTCGGAAGTCAATGGACTTAGGATGTATTATGAAATCTATTCTGAAGGATTTCCATTGGTTTTAATCCATGGTGGCGGTTCTACCATCCAAAGTAGTTTTGAGCGGATAATTCTATTATTGGCGAGTTCGAATCAAATTATTGCAGTGGAATTGCAGGCCCATGGAAGGACAGATGACCGAGAATCTGAATTATCTTTCCAACAAGACGCGGATGATGTATTTCGGTTACTGGAAAATTTAAAGATTTCAAAAGCAAATATACTGGGAT
>JBEBTR010000231.1:0-4065 GCA_040393725.1 Sphingobacterium endophyticum
CCAATGTAATAGTTTTGCCAATTTGTATTTCTAAACAATAAAGATTGAAAATCATTATCTTGGAAAATTATAGTTTTGCTAGGGTCCAATGGATCAGCCATACTTTGATAACCAGCAGGAACACTTTCTCCATCTTTTAAATATCGAGTGGAATAAATGGAAGTAAGATCATTCCCAGAACTTGCTGAATAACCAGAATTGAAATTATAATTCTTGTTTGGGCTTAATGCAACCGCCGGTCTTACTGTGGAAATATAATCTCTAGAATTCATGAAGTCTATCAATGATTCTGGTGTCTGATATGCATAATTCGCGTCAAATGTAATTCTAGCAGAGCCGGTATCTTTTCCCTTCTTGGTTGTAATTAAAACAACCCCATTTGAAGCCCGAGAACCATAAATAGCTGTAGATGCCGCATCTTTTAATACCTCTATCGATTCAACATCATTTGGGTTTATTCCTGAAAAAGCTCGTTCAACTCCATCTACTAATACTAATGGATCATTAGTTTTATTGATTGACGATCCCCCGCGGATTCTAAAAACCGCATCTGCTCCAGGGGTATTATTGGATTGATAAATGCGAGCTCCAGCAACTTTACCTCGAAGTCCTTCTCCAATTGTGCTGATCGGTAAATTCTCTAAGACCTTCCCGTCCACTTTGGAAATAGCTGTCGTTAAAGTTCTCCTGCTTTGGGTTCCATATCCCACAACTACAATCTCATCAATATTAGTATCTGACGGCTTTAATTGAATCGATAAGTAATTTTGACCTTCGAAGACTTGCTGTTCAAGTGTTTCATATCCAACACTGCTAAATATTATTGTACTTGGAAATGAATTGATTTCAATTTCAAACTGCCCTAAATCATTGGAGGTAACTTGAGTTTGGCTACCTTTTATCCCAATCGTCACTCCCATCAATGCTTGATTCTTATCATCCAAAATTTTCCCGGCAATTTTTGATTGAGAATAAGATGGATAGCCAACAAGAAGCAAAAGAAAGCAGCTTAAGCAACTGATTAACATGGTTTTCATAATAATTTAGTTTATATTGATTAGTATTTATGTACTACATAAAGACAAATATAAAACTTTTATATTACCTGCCAATTATTTTTATAATTTTTTTAATAAAAAATATAACTTCTCTCTAAAAATGCAATCAATAGTAATGTTCAATTTCAAACAGTCAGTGTTCAGTATCGAACAATTACAAAATATGTAACAAACTTATTATTAGATATTTACTTGTTTGTCAATGCTATTGTTATTTTCATGCTGAGCTAGATTTGTCAAAATATTTTATACATATTTTGATTGCCTACCTCATCATTTACATTTCCACCATTCATGTTGAGATATGATACTTAACCACTTGAAAATTGCAATTCGGAGTTTGCTGAAGAACAAAGGTTTTTCTGCGATAAATATTATTGGATTGACCATTGGTCTAGCCTCGGTTTTATTGATAGCCTTATGGGTTCAAAATCAATTTCTATATGATAATTTCTATAAGAATAAGGAGAATATCTATAAGTTGATGAACAGGACCGATAAGAACAATGTTGTTAATATTCACGGAATAACCATGCCAGCAGCGGCTTCCGCGCTTGAATCCGAGTTTCCTGAGGTAGAGCATGCTGCAAGGATGCTTTGGACAGAGGACCAGCTTTTAACTTATGGGGAAAAGAACTTAAAGGCAAAGGGAAATGCTGTCGATCCAGCTTTCATAGATCTTTTTGATTTTCATATTATAGCAGGAGCAAAAGATCAAGCCCTTAGTGAGCCGAATAGTATCGTGATCACTGAGGGATTGGCGAAAAGTATTTTTGGAAATGACAATCCAATCGGAAAGATGGTTCTGATCAAGAACGAGACACCGCATAAGGTGACTGCTGTTATGGACGAGCTGCCAATCTATACGGACTTTGATTTTAAGTATTTGAAGCCAATTGATTTAGAACGATCAAAAAGTCTAAATACCTGGAACAATAACACTTTGATAACCTATGTATCGCTTAAACCTCAGACAGACGTTGATTCTTTTAATGAGAAAATAAAATCATTGGTAACGAAGAATGAAGGGTATTTGAAATGGACTTCAGTGTTTCTATATCCCATGTCCAAGGGGCATCTGTATTCGGAGTTTGAAAACGGGGTAGTAGCTGGAGGAAAGATTGACAGGGTGCGTTTGGTAGGTGGGATAGGTTTATTGATTCTTTTGATTGCCTGTATCAATTTCATGAACCTAAGTACTGCTCGCAGTCAGAAAAGAAGTAAGGAGGTCGGTGTAAGAAAAGTTATAGGGGCAAGGAAAAAGACATTAATCAGTCAGTTTTTGTTTGAGTCCATTTTATTGGCGTTGATCGCGGGATTGGTGGCTATAGCTTTGACTATTGTGTTTTTGCCGATCTTTAATAGCATATTGGACAAGCCTTTGCAAGTTGCATGGACCAATCCTTTGATTTGGATTACCGGTTTAAGTTTTATTTTGCTCACCGGCTTTCTAGCGGGTGTCTATCCAGCTTTTGTACTGTCTTCCTTTAAACCGATCAAGGTCTTGAAAGGTGATGCCCTTCGACCCAAGGGTTTATTCAATCTTCGTGAAAGTTTAGTGGTTATACAGTTTGCCATTGCCATATTTCTGATTGTGGCGACCATGGTCATTCGGATGCAGATAAAATTTGGTGGTGAACGTACTGTTGGCTATGAATCATCGCAGTTGATCGAGGTTCCGGCAGAAGGAGACTTGGAGAAGAATTTTAAGTCCTTCAAAAATGAATTGGTCAGTCAGGGATATGCTGAGAGTGTTGCCCGAACGGTAGGCTGGACCATTGCTGAGAGATCGGGTTCCGCTGGAGGAAATTTCTCCTGGGAAGGAGCGACTCCAGATCAGGTTAGCAATAGTTTTTTTGGTTTGATTTCTACAGAAAGTGATTTTGTAAAGACCCTTGGTCTGGACTTGATGGCTGGCCGGGACATTGATTATGCTCGAATAAAAGCTGATAGTGCTTCAATTTTGATCAATGAAAGTGCTGTTAAGCAAATGGGTATCAAGGATCCGGTAGGAAAGATAATTAAATGGGGGGATGATCCATTGACTATTGTTGGAGTGATTTCAGATTATATTTTAGGATCTCCCTATGAAGAGGTACAGCCTTTAATGGTACTTGCTAGAGATAAGTATCTTTATAATATTGTTATCCGCACCAAAGCGAATGCTTCTATGTCTGAAACCATTGCCGGAATAGAGAAAATCACTAAGAAATTCAACCCATCATATCCATTCTATTATAAATTTGTTGACCAGCAGTTTGCCAAGAAATTCAATGATGAGGAACAGATGGGCCGTTTAGCCTTTATATTCTCGTTGTTGGCCATTTTTATTTCATGCCTGGGTTTATTTGGCCTAGCTTCATATACTGCAGAGACTAGGGTTAAAGAAATTGGCATCCGTAAAGTCCTTGGTGCTTCAGTTGCAGGAATCTGTGCCATGCTCTCGAAGGAGTTTGTCAAATTGGTCATTATCGGCTTACTTATAGGCTCACCAATAGCTTGGATATCAATGAATAAATGGCTTGATGGATTTAGCTATCATATCGAGTTACAATGGTGGATGTTGGCCTTTGCTGGTGGAGTTGCTATATTAATTGCTTTGGTTACCGTCAGTTCCCAATCTATCAAAGCTGCTTGGAGAAATCCGGTGGATAGCCTCAAGAACGAGTGATTCTAGAGGGATGCTTTTCTAGCTCCATCATAGTGAGATTATTTCTTATGCCAAAATGTGCATATTTGAATCCAGTGAAATTATAGGGCTCAATGATTATAGAACTCCTATAACCGGTGAGATGGATAGGGGAAAATAACAGGGTCCAGCACATATCAGGTTGGTCAGATCGGATTTTGGCCTGATTTCCGTGTTGATAGTTTTTCTGAATTAATCAAAACCCTAACCATACCCTTTGAGGTCAAAGCTGGCAAAGGGCGGAGGATAGACTGATAGTATAGGATGAACAATACGGTCGCACAGAAAATGTTTCTATTTAATGCTTTTATATCAACC
>JBEBTR010000232.1:0-4052 GCA_040393725.1 Sphingobacterium endophyticum
TTCCTAATATTGTAATTACTATGCATTCAAGAAGAAAATTTATAAAACAAGGTATTATAGGGGCTGCGAGTATTGGCGCCGTTACCTCAGCGATTTCGTGTCAAGCGGCAACGAAGTCAGATAAAGCGGTTCGTAAACCGATTGTCATCTCCACTTGGGATTTTGGCGTTGCAGCCAATTTGGCCGCATGGGAGATATTGAAGAATAATGGCCGCGCCTTAGATGCTGTAGAAGCGGGAGTCAAGGTTCCGGAGGCAGATTTGAAGAATGTAACAGTTGGTAAAGGAGGGTATCCGGACCGCGACGGACATGTCACTTTAGACGCATGCATCATGGATGAATTGGGGAACTGCGGATCTGTTGCCGCCATGGAAGATATTGCCCATCCAATTTCCGTTGCAAGATTGGTGATGGAAAAAACTCCCCATGTTATGCTGGTAGGAGATGGAGCGAGACAATTTGCTCTTGAAAATGGATTTAAGGCCGAGAACCTGTTAACACCGAGTTCCGAAGAAGCATGGAAGGAATGGTTAAAGGAAAAAAAATATAAACCGGTCATGAATATTGAGAACAAATCCTTTGCAACTGAAAAGTTGCCTGGGAATAAATATAATCATGATACCATCGGGATGTTAGCTTTAGATGCTGATGGGAATTTATCTGGGGCGTGTACAACAAGTGGTATGGCATTTAAGATGCATGGTCGTGTTGGTGACAGTCCAATTATTGGGGCAGGTTTATATGTAGATAATGAAGTTGGCGGAGCGACATCTACTGGAGTAGGGGAAGAAGTAATCCGAAATGTAGGCAGTTTTTTAGTCGTTGAGTTGATGCGTCAGGGATATTCTCCTGAGGACGCATGTAAGGAGGCTGTGATGAGGATTGTGAAGAAAAAGCCTGAAATTGCAAAAGAGATTCAAGTGGGATTTTTGGCATTGAATAAGCAAGGGGAATTTGGATCGTATGCCCTACAAGATGGGTTTACATTTGCAATTTGTGATTCCTCCAAACAAGACTTGATTGAAAAAGGTAAATTCCATTATAAACCTAAAGAGGGTTAAAAGAAAGATATAGAATGAAAAGGAGAAATATTCCTATTGATGTAGGTTTATTTCTCCTTTTTTTATGAGCGTAATACATTAAATAATTTCCAAGGATAATCGTTGGAAATCTACCTTTTATTAATCATCCTCAGATCCATTTTCGCCGAATAAACCAAGTTGACCATTATTGTCAATCTGAATATCATCTGGATTGGTAATTTCAAAAGGGATATCATCGATTGGTTTTACCTCAGGTTCCTTACTTTCTTTGGGTTCTACCTTTTTAACGTCTGTCTTCGTTTCTTCGATTTCCGTTCCAAGGACCTTCTCATCTGATTCAGCTATCTGACTTTCCGCAAGCCCATCAGATTCAACAATTGGGTTTTGGGAAAGATCCTTCTCATCGGTCAAGAGTTTTATTTTTTGTACGGTATGGAAGGATAGTCTATTACCTTGTGCTTTCATCCCTTTTACATCGACAATTTCAGTAAGTCCTTGTTCCAGATGTTCGTGAGTTTGGGATTTTCCTTTCAGAATATCCAAGCCAACTACTGGAGCGTCATTGTTTGTTAGGAGAATTAATTTACTGTCATCACCAATAAACCTGACTCTTTTCCCTATGGGGTTGTCATCGAAATTAAACCGCTTAACATAATAAGTTCCAGTTTTGCTGTCCTGATGGATTGCTGTATAGACTTGCTCAGGAATATATTTTTCCAAGCGGATCATTTTTTCGTCGAAGTGGTTGTTCAGATCAAAGTTGGAAAGTTCATAAGAACCGTCATTGAGTGCCATCAAAATCTTGTCATCACCATCAAATTCACCTAAGAATTTGCCTCTATTATCAGCATTTAGACGTTTTAAGATGTCATCATACCAGATTTTTCGGCCGGCAAGTGTTGAAACACCAGCGCTTTTGAAGGAGACTTTTTTAACAGGGTACTTACTGACAATATTTCCTTGAGAAGCACGTCCTTTAATTGCGATTTCAGCGAAATCCATATCAAAGTTTAGCTTGCGAAGCTTGGAATGTGGTTTCAGCTGAATGTTAACAATTTCGGCTTCGCCATTTGGGTTAGCGGTGAAGTAAAGGAATTTGGATCCTTTTGTAGCTTTACCGATATCATAATCTTTGTCTCGGGTCACAGCAGTGACGGAGAATCGCTTAATATAACTGGTTCCGGTAGTTCCATCTTTGTATATCGCATTATAAACGGTCCTATCGTCACCTTTTTTGAATACGGCAACATGGATAATGTCTTTGCCTACAAAAACTTTGTCTTGTACTTTAACAACAGAATATTTACCGTCGCCTCTGAAAACAATGATATCGTCAATGTCGGAACAGTCTCCAACCAGTTCATCCTTACGCATGTTGGTTCCGATGAATCCTTCCTCGCGGTTCACATATAATTTGGCATTTGCCAACGCAACCTGTGTCGCCTCAACTTTATCAAAAACACGCAATTCAGTTTTACGCTCTCTACCCTTGCTATACTTAGCACGGATATATTCAAACCATTTAATGGTATATTCCGTTAGGTTACGGAGGTTTTTGCGAACTTCTTTGATTTCATCCTCCAAAGCCTTCATTTGTTCATCCGCTTTTTTGACATCAAAACGAGTAATGCTACTCATAGGCTTGTCAATTAATCGCTTGTAATCTTCAGGAGTAATTGGGCGATAAAACTGATCGAAAAATGGTGCGAATAACTGATTTAAGACTTCAACTACGGTATCGAAATCACCGGCATTTTCATAATCAGGATGTTTATACATTCCTTCTTGGATGAAGATTTTCAGTAAGGAACTGAAAAAGATCTTTTCTTGAAGTTCATGTAACCTGATTTCAAGTTCTTGTTTTAATAGGCTTTTAGTTTGTTTAGTGTTTTCAATCAAGATGTCATTGACACTCATGAAATGAGGTTTATTGTTCTTGATGACACAAGTATTGGGAGAAATGGAAGTTTCACAACCGGTGAATGCATATAGAGCGTCGATCGTTACATCAGGAGAGATTCCAGGTGCGAGGTGGACGATAATTTCTACGAATTCTGCGGTGTTATCCTCGATTTTCTTGATTTTTATTTTTCCTTTTTCATTGGCAGAGACAATACTATCGATGAGTGATCCGGTCGTTGTTCCGAAAGGGATTTCTGTGATTGCCAAAGTTTTTTTGTCACGTTCTTCGATTTTTGCGCGAACTCGAATTTTTCCACCGCGTTGTCCTTCGTTGTATCCAGTAACATCGGCCATTCCACCAGTTGGGAAATCCGGATAGATTGCTGGTCTTTCGCCTTTTAATACCTGAATCGATCCGTCGATCAATTCAATGAAGTTATGGGGCATAATCTTGGTTGCCAAACCCACCGCGATACCTTCAGCCCCCTGTGCCAATAGTAAGGGGAATTTTACAGGCAGGGTAATAGGTTCTTTATTACGGCCATCATAACTCAATTGCCACTCGGTAGTATCCGGGTTGAATACGACTTCATTAGCAAATTTGGACAACCTACCTTCGATATAACGAGCTGCTGCTGCAGAGTCTCCGGTAATCGGGTCTCCCCAGTTACCTTGACAGTCGATCAATAGATCTTTTTGCCCGATTTGTACCATGGCATCACCAATAGACGCATCACCATGGGGGTGATACTTCATGGTATTCCCAATGACATTTGCTGCTTTGTTAAATCGGCCGTCATCCATCTCCTTAAGGGAATGGAGGATTCGTCGTTGCACTGGTTTGAAACCATCATTGATATGAGGTACAGCACGGTCTAATATAACATAGGAAGCATAATCCAAAAACCAGTTTTCATACAATCCCGATAGTGGGACTGTGTTGCTCTGTTGGTCTTGATTTGGGTTTGAGTCGTTATTTTCTTCTATCTCGTTGATTTCGTCACTCATGTACTTTTCCGTAAGTTTTTGATGGGTTTACAGGATTGATTTCTGCAAACCTCGTAAAAATACAAAATTCATTTTATTTGTCTTATTTTTAGGATTATT
>JBEBTR010000233.1:0-3883 GCA_040393725.1 Sphingobacterium endophyticum
GATTCTGTTTTCGAAGCAGAAATGCAAAAAGGCTTAGATATTTAATCTAAGCCTTTTTACTGAAATTATAATCATTAAATTAATCCTGCACGTTTCAAAAGGGGATCAACCGAAGGTTCGTGACCACGGAATTGGGTGTACAATTTCATTGGATGTTCAGTACCACCTTTTGATAGGATGTTTTCTCTAAATTTATTGGCTACCTCACGGTTGAAAATTCCTTCTTGCTTGAAATAATCAAATGCATCGGCATCCAATACCTCAGCCCATTTATATGAATAATAACCCGAAGAATATCCTCCATCAAATATATGCGAAAAGGAAGTTGACATGACATTCTCTTTAACATCCGGATATATTGCGGTCGTTTTAAACTGTTCAATTTCGAAATCCTTTACACTAGTGATATTGCTAGGATCTTGACCATGCCAACCCATATCCAATAATCCAAAGCTTAATTGCCTTACTGTTGCTAAACCTTCGAGAAATGATGCGCTTTCTTTGATCTTCGTAATGTATTCCATAGGGATGGTTTCACCGGTTTCGTAATGCTTAGCAAAAAGCTTCAATGCTTCTTCCTCATAACACCAGTTTTCCATAATCTGACTTGGCAATTCTACAAAATCCCAATAGACAGAGGTACCTGAAAGCGTAGGGTAGGTAGTATCAGCCAACATGCCATGCAAAGCATGACCAAATTCATGGAATAACGTGGTTACCTCATTAAATGTTAATAAAGATGGCTTTGTAGCTGTCGGTCTTGTGAAATTGCACACAATCGATACGTGTGGTCTTTCATTATGACCGTCTTTAAAATATTGAGATTTGTAAGAAGTCATCCATGCGCCGTTTCTTTTGCCTTTGCGCGGGAAGAAATCCGCATAGAATATTGATATCAATTGTCCTTCTTCATCGGAAACAACGTAGGTTTGAACTTCAGGGTGATATTTGTCGATGTTTTGAACCTCCTTAAAGGTCAGTCCATATAATTTATGCGCAATATCAAAAACGCCGTTCAATACATTTTCTAATTTGAAATAAGGTCTTAGTTTCTCATCATCGAGATTAAAACGTTCTTGTTTTAACTTTTCAGAATAGTAGCTTCCATCCCATTTCTCTAGTTTCTCTATCCCATCTAATTCTTTGGCATAGGCTGAAAGTTCTTCGAACTCACGGTCTGCTGCTGGTTTCCCTTTAGCCAATAGATCATTCAAGAAAGTTTTTACAGATAGAGGATCCTGTGCCATTCTTTCTTCTAATTTAAAATGAGCATGCGAATCATAACCCAATAATTTAGCACGGTCGTATCTTAACTTAGCAATTTTGAGAATTATTTCTTCGTTATTGTTCTCATTTTTTTGGAATCCTTTTTTACCTGCAGCAATTGCTAGTTCCTTCCTTAATTCTCTATTGCTGGCATAAGTCATGAAGGGGATATAGCTAGGGTAATCCAGGGTAAAGATCCATCCTTCTTTCCCTTCTTCCTTGGCTAGTTCATGGGCGGCTTCAACGACATTTTCAGGTAATCCGTCAAGATCTTCTTTTTTAAGAACATGTAATTTATAGGCATTGGTTTCTGCAAGAACATGTTCAGCAAAATTCAGCTTCAAGACAGACATTTCCTGGTCTATTTCCCGTAACTGCTTTTTCTTGTCTTCGGTAAGCAATGCTCCATTACGAACAAAATCTTTATAATTTTTAGTTAATAGCGTGTCCTGTTCGGGAGTAAGATTTAATGATTCCTTTTGGTCATAAACTTCCTTGATACGCAAGAATAGTTCATAATTCAAGGTAATGTCCGAGCTTAATTCAGCTAACATTGGGGCAATTTGAACAGCCATTTTCTCTATTTCATCATTTGTTTCTGCCGAATGAAGATTAAAGAAAATATTGGAGATTCTATCTAATTGCATTCCTGAAAAGGAGAGGGCTTCAATTGTATTTGAGAATGATGCTGGTTCTTGATTTTCGACAATTGCCGCAATTTCTTTTTTCGTCTCAGCAATAGCCTCCTGAAATGCAGGAACGTAATCTTCGTTTTTGATTTTAGAAAATGGGGCTGTATTATAATTCGTTTCGAATTCTTTTGTTAGAATATTCATAGTTAGATAAAGTTACGATATTAAATCTACTGTAATTTAATACCTGTTGCGGTTTTATCAAGTTTTTACCGAAACTTTACGTATCATTATGATGTTATAACAATAAATACAAATTATTATGAAGAACCCAAGGTTATCCATCTTTGCTGCCTCCCTACTAATTTTAAGTGTTAGTTCCTGCAATAGTAGCAATGAAGATTCTGGAAAACACACGCAATCCGATTCTACTAAAGAGTCAAATATTATTTCAAATAAAGAGTGGAAAGCCTCTGAAATGGCTGGCACCTATAGCTTTGAAAAAGGAGGTGATACAATCAAACTAGATTTAAAAAATCAAAACGACTCACTTATTGGAAACTTAAGTTATAGTTTCAAGGAGAAAGATAGAAATCAAGGCTCCTTCCGTGGTGTATTGAAAGACTCGCTTATTGTTGGGAATTATACCTTCATGTCCGAGGGGGTTATTTCAGTGCGTGAGACTGTATTTGGTATAGTTCCAGAAGGATTAATTGAAGGGTTTGGAGACGTTGAAGAAAAGAATTCTCAGTTTGTTTTCAAGAATATTGACAGCTTAAGATTTGACCATGGAATGGTGTTGAAAAGAAAATAGGGTGGAGCAGTTTTAATCAACTCCGATCCACCATTCCTTCAATTCATTAGGTTTGTCTAAGTAAATAATCTGTCCCATTTTAGGAGTCCAAATCGGAAAGTTTTTATCCTTTGCCTCCTTGCTGATTCTAATTAATGGTTCGTCCCAAGCATGATTCGCTAATGGGAATTTAGAATTATGAACAGGGATTAGATTTTTCGTCTGGAGCTCTTGAGCGGCAGTGATAGCCTCTTCGGGCATCAGGTGAATGTACTTCCAGTTCTCGTTATATTGGCCATTCTCAAGAATGGCAACATCGAATGGTCCATATTGCTCACCAATTGCCTTAAAATGCTTTCCGTATCCAGAATCTCCACCTATAAACAGTTTCATTGAATCAGTTTGAACCACAAATGAAGACCATAGACTTGTATTTCTTTTTAACCATCTTCCGGAAAAATGTCTTCCGGGTGTTGCTGTAAATTTCAAAGAATCAAGGTCTAAGCTTTCACCCCAATACAATTCATGAATATGGTCGGTAGGATATCCCCATTTATCAAAATGTGCGCCTACACCAATACTGGTAATAACATCCTTCACTCGAGGCTTTAACTTTTTAATGGTAGGATAATCCAAGTGGTCCCAATGATCGTGTGTGATCACTAAAATATCGATATCAGGCATCTCTTCTGCCGTATAATGGTGGGTCATATTGAATGCGGAAACACTACCAGGAATTGGTGAAGCATGTCCGCTAAAAACAGGATCTACCAATATTCTTTTACCATCCAATTGAAGGTAATAGGAGGAGTGACCGAACCAAACATATACATTCTCCGAAAGGGGAATGCTTTTCAGATCAGTGATATCAACAGGTAAGGGTTTGGATGGGGCATTTCTTTTATCCTTTCCAAAGAAAAACTGCATGAATACCGAAAAAGTACTCACGCCTTCTTTCATGGCTGGGGTTACTTCTAAATTATCATATACGCCATTTTTAAAAGTGGCAGTATGTTCCATGCGTTTTAAGCGATCGCCAGCAGCCATTGCACCCATCTGCTCAGAGCGGCTCAATAAATAAACTGCCACTCCAATAATTAATATTAGGGCAAGTAATATATACATAACTATTTTAAAAAACTTTTTCATGTTAGTGAGGCGCAATTTACGCTATATTCTGTAATCTGATTGT
>JBEBTR010000234.1:0-3770 GCA_040393725.1 Sphingobacterium endophyticum
ATCAGCCTATGAAAAAATTCTTATGTCTATTCTTAATTTTAACTACTACGGTTGTTTTTGGACAGAAAAAAAGGGAGTTACCTAATATTGTTCTAGTATTTATGGATGATTTAGGATATGGGGATCTTGGAGTTACAGGGGCTTTGGATTATCATACGCCTGTATTAGATAAAATGGCGAATTCAGGTATACGATTTACAAATTTTTTGGTTCCACAAGCGGTTTGTTCAGCATCGAGATCGGCCTTATTGACTGGTAATTATCCGAATAGAATGGGCATTAGTGGGGCGTTTATGCCCAATACGGGAGTAGGATTACACCAACAGGAAATCACTTTGGCGGAAATGTTGAAAAGCAAGGGTTATGCTACTCAAATTATTGGGAAATGGCATCTTGGAAATGAACCTGAATTTTTGCCGACCATACAGGGTTTTGACTCCTATTATGGTATTCCATATTCAAATGACATGTGGCCAGTAGGTTTTGATGGGCTACCCGCAAAAGCGGATAGTTATGTTGCTAAATACCCTGTCTTACCCTTATTAAGCATCAAATCCGGACAGGTTATTCCTGATACGGTAATGAAAATCAATAATCTAGAAGACCAATCAAAATTAACGGAAAACTATACTAATCAAGCTGTTAGTTTTATTAAAACAAATAGAAACAAACCATTCTTCCTGTACCTCGCCCATAGCATGACGCATGTTCCTATCGCTGCTTCCAAGAAATTCAGGGGAACCTCGGAGCAGGGCCTTTTCGGAGATGTGATGCATGAGATTGACGATTCTATGGGACAGATATTGCAAACATTAAAAGATAATGGCATAAGTGACAATACCATCGTGATCTTTACCAGCGACAATGGTCCTTGGCTGAACTTCGGTAACCACAATGGTTCTTCAGGTGGATTTAGAGAGGGCAAAGGAGCGAGTTGGGAAGGCGGGCAGCGTGTTCCATGTATCATATCTTGGCCTAGCAAAATTAAAGAAGGCCGAATTAACAACTACCTAACCAGTAGTATGGACATTTTTGCCACCATTGCGGATTTGACTAATTATTCGGACAATCCGCAGAAAATAGACGGTATCAGCTTTTTAGCGCAGATAAACGATCCAAAAGCGCCAGAGTCTCGAACCTCCATGTATTATTATTATAATCAAAATGATCTTGAGGCAGTACGGTACAAAAACTGGAAGTTAGTTCTTCCGCATAAGTCGCGAAGCTATGAAGGAATACTTCCGGGGAATGATGGATTTGGCGGACAGTACAAGGAATTGGAAGTGAAAAGCATGGAACTCTATGATTTACGAAGGGATCCTAGTGAGCGCTATAACATTATTGATCAAAATCCAGAGATTGTTAAAAAACTATTACAAATAGCAGATGAAGCCCGTCGAGATCTAGGCGATAACTTAACGAAATCTGAAGGGAATAATCGTAGACCGCTAGGTCGGATAAATAAAAAATAGAATTTAAAGCTTGGTTGCTCGTAACATTTCACGTTTGCCAGGAGCACCGGGCGCTTTTTCTATACTGAAGCCTAATGCTTTCATTGCCCGTTTTAAATTGCCAGTGATGGCATAGGTTACAAATACTCCATTTGGTTTCAAAAATTGAGTCACATGAGCCAAGGTTTCAGGGGTCCACATCTCCGGTTGATGGATTTCTGCAAAAGCATCAAAATAGATCACATCAAATTTTTCCAAACTATTGTATTCCATCACTTTCTGATGTGCAATTTCCAAATGAATTTTATCCGTTAATGTTATCTTTGTTTTCAATGCTTCAGTATAATTCAATAAGAAAGCTTTCCATATATCTTCTGAAATGTATTGGTTGTATTCTGATTGGCTAACTAACTCATTAGATAAAGGAAAGGCTTCAATTCCAACATAATTTAGTCCGATTTTATTATTTACACAATAATCTGCTGTTAACAAGAAATTTAAACCTGTACCGAAACCAATTTCCAAAATAGAGGCATTTTGGGCAACATTCTTTTCTAACCAATAACGTAGCCCTGTATTTAAAAAGACATGAATACTTTCTTGCTGAGCACCATGCTTGGAATGATAATGCTCTCCTATCTGTTCATGGAACAAAGTTTTTGATCCATCTGCTGTTTTAACGAATTCCATTGTATATTTTTGGCAAATCTAAAATAAAAACAAGTATTTTAGCTTGAGCAAATTACATAAATGAAAGACATCATTAAAAATTATGGAAGTATAATTTTGCTTCTGATAGGTATTACCGTTGGTAGCCTGATTGGAGTATTCTTCCCCCAACTGGTTGTAATCCTGAAACCTATCGGTGATATTTTCCTGAATTTACTCTTCGTTTCCGTTATCCCGCTATTGTTTTTTGCGATCTCCTCTTCGATTGCCAATATTGAGGATAGCAATAAATTAGGAAAGACCATCGGAATAATGACAGCAGTTTTTATTGGAACGATAGTTATTGCAGCAATCGCAACAATCGCTGGTTTGTGGGCGTTTCCAGTAACAGCCATATCAGATGGATCTGCCGTAAATGAAGCCTTATCTACCAATCCTAACGAGACATGGGGTGACCGTATTGTCAGGTTCTTAACGGTGGATGAATTCGCTAATCTCCTATCAAGAAAAAATATTCTTGCGTTTGTCATCTTTGCCCTCCTTGTAGGAACAGCTACCCGCAAATCCGGTGAAATGGGAAAACAATTCACGGCATTTTTGAATGCAGGTAATAAAGTGATGGAAAACCTTCTCATTTTAGTGATGAAAGCAGGGCCAATAGGCTTAGGGGCATATTTTGCATATCAGGTAAAAACCTTGGGCCCTGAGCTATTTGGATTTTATGCGAAACCCTTAGGGTTCTATTATGGATTTGGAATTATATTCTTCCTTGTATTTTTCAGCATTTACGCATTTATTGCAAAGGGTACTTCTGGTGTAAAAACTTATTGGAAACATAATATTTCACCAACTTTAACGGCAATAAGTACCTGCAGTAGTTTGGCAACACTTCCAGCTAACTTAATCGCTGCAAATAGAATTGGTATTCCAAAGGAAATTTCAAGCATCGTTATCCCAATAGGGAATACTTTATATAAAAATGGGTCGTCAATTTCCTCGATTTTGAAAATTTATGTTGCATTTTCCATTTTAGGATGGGATTTCTTTGAACCAACCACCATGATTACAGCGGTAGGAATTACAGTATTAGTCTCCATGGTTGCTGGGGGAATTCCAAATGGTGGATTTATTGGGGAAATGCTCATGATTTCTCTCTATGGAATTCCAAATGAAGCCGTGCCATCCATCCTAATTATAGGGGCATTAGTTGATCCATTAGCAACGGTCTTAAATGCAACTGGAGATACAGTGGCCGCAATGCTGGTCACGAAATTTTCTGGAGAAGAATTCAATCCGGAACAACCTGAAGCCTAATTATTCTTAACAATAATTTACTAAAAAGCTCTTTTTAGGAGGACAATCCAAAAAGAGCTTTTTCTTTTGAATCAGCATTATTACAGTGCCTGAATTTGAAGTTGCTTAACAATAAGGAAAGAAAACAGCAATATTAAGTTCATTAAATTGACTATCAACACATTAACAAATTATGGGTGTGTAAATTAGAATCGTTCTAAATAATTCAATTTCTTTGCTAAATTCATTCCTTGGAGTAGTATTTTGTAATTTTGCAGTTGGATTATTATTTATTCTAATCAAGATGAAGAAAAGTTCGATCATTTTAATTGTAATTATAGCGATAGCTATTGCGAT
>JBEBTR010000235.1:0-3745 GCA_040393725.1 Sphingobacterium endophyticum
TTATGCACTTAAAGGTTTGGATTCCTCAGTTGTGGGGATTCTTTTGTATATTAATCCTATCATTAGCTTCTTTTTAGCTGTATTATACTTCAAAGAAGCGATTACACTAACTCAGGTTGCAGCTTTTTCTATGATTTTAATTGCAGTTATTATCTTTAATATCGCATATATCTATGAAAGAAAACGGCAATCGATATTAAAACCCGAGCCTAATGAAGTTTAAGGAACAGCTGTTTCAATTATTCGAAGTATCGGACGATCAAGCAGATCTTATTATTTCTAGATTTATTCCGGAAAATTTAGAAAAGAATCAATCTTTTCTGGAAGAAGGCAAAACATGCAATAGATTAAGTTTTATCGAATCAGGTATCTTCAGGATTTTTAAACTGACTGAATCAAAGGAAGTAACACAATGGATTGGTTCAGACGGTTATTTTATCACCGATTTGGCTTCCTTTTTCTTTAATTTTCCTTCAAACTGGGGAATAGAAGCCTTAACGGAGGCAACGATTTGGACGCTCCATAAATCCGAATACTTAAAAATACAGGAACAGATCCCGAATTGGAATGTATTAGAAAAACGGTTTATAGCAAAATGTTTTATGCAAGTTGAACATCGAGTTTTTGACTTTATAGCACTTACCGCAGAAGAAAGATATATTAAATATTTTGAAGCAAATAAAAAGATCTTCAATCAAGTGCCCTTACAATATATTGCATCTGTATTGGGAATGAGTCCTGAAACCTTAAGTAGAATTCGTAGTAAATTATCTTCTTGACAAATGTCAAGAGCTTCTGATGTTCTCTAACCTATCTTTGGTTTATGAAAGAACAAATAGAATCTCAAATTACAATCAATGCTCCTGTAGAAGATGTTTGGAAAGTATTGTCAAATTTCAACTCATATCCAGATTGGAGCCCAACTATTTCTGAATTTTTTGGATCACCAAAAGTAGGTCAGCGTACTAAAGTACTCCTAAAACAACCTGGAGGGACAAGTATGAAAATGAACCCTGTCTTTTTAAAAATTGATGTAAATGAAGAATTGCGCTGGAAGGGTAGATTGTTTATGAATGGAATATTCGATGGTGAACATTATTTTATCCTACAAAGGGTATCAGACAACCAAACCAGATTAATCCAAGGTGAAATATTCTCCGGAATATTGGTTCCTTTATTTAAAAAAATGATTCACGGAAATACAAAAAATGGATTTGAGCTTTTTAACAAAGCGATTAAGAAGAGGGTAGAGTCTAGCCTATAAATATTGGTCTAGATCCCCTTTGCCTTCACGAATTACGTCAAATTCTCCAGAAGTAATATCAACAACTGTAGAGGCAACGTTATCTCCATATCCACCATCAATCACTAAATCCACTTTGTCTTGATATTTTTCATAAATCAATTCTGGATCTGTTGAATACTCGATGATTTCATCTTCATCATGAATGGAAGTCGTAACAATCGGATTGCCCAATTCTTTGACAATGTCCCTAACAATATTATTGTTTGGAACACGGATACCAACCGTTTTCTTTTTGGAACTTAATAGTTTAGGAACTAGAGAGCTTGCATTGAATATAAAAGTAAAGGGTCCTGGAAGTGCCTTCTTTAAAACCCGAAATACGGTGGTATCAAACGGTTTTGTGTATTGGGATATGTCCGTTAAGTCATAACAAATAAAAGAAAGATTAGTCTTGTCTGGCTTTAATCCCCGGATAGCATAAACTCGTTCTATTGCTTTCTGGTTCGTGATATCACATCCCATGCCATAAACTGTGTCCGTAGGGTAAATGATTACTCCACCTTTTTTTAAAATCGCTACAGCTTCTTCGATCGCTTTAGGATTTGGATTGTCTTCATATATCTTTAATAGCATGTGAATCGATATTATTTGTTATGTAAACAAAAACCGTCAAAATAATGTTTGTTTTGACGGTTCTTTTATGTGTTTCGTATGATTAAAATTCTGCGTTATTTGGTGTCCTAGGAAAAGGAATCACATCACGAATATTGGTCATCCCTGTCGTAAACAAAACTAATCGTTCAAATCCTACCCCGAAACCGGAATGAGGTACCGAACCAAATCTGCGTGTATCTAGGAACCATTCCATCTCCTCAGTAGGGATCCCCACTTCTCCCATTCTTGTAACCAATTTTTCTAGGTTTTCTTCTCGTTGGGAGCCTCCTACCATCTCACCAATCCCTGGGAAAAGGATGTCCATTGCTCGTACTGTTTGCCTTCCCTCGGAATCCACAGGGTTTTGTTTCATATAAAATGATTTTATTTCCCTTGGATAATCTGTAAGGATAACAGGCTTCTTAAAGTGCTTTTCTACTAAATAACGCTCATGCTCTGATTGTAAATCAGCTCCCCAACCTTCAATCAAATACTTGAATTGTTTCTTTTGATTAGGCTTGCTTTTCATCAGGATGTCGATCGCTTCTGTATAGGTAACACGTTCGAAATCATTGTCGATAACGAAGTTTAATTTTTGTACTAAATCTAATTCTGAGCGTTCTGCTTGCGGCTTGGATTTCTCTTCCTCCAATAAACGGTTTCTTAAGAATTCTATCTCTTCAGGACAATGTTCAAGGGCATAACGAATTACATATTTTAATAAATCTTCTGCCAAATCCATGTTGTCTTCTAATTCATAGAAAGCCATTTCAGGTTCAATCATCCAGAATTCCGCTAAGTGACGCGTAGTATTAGAGTTTTCAGCCCTAAATGTCGGACCAAATGTATAAATATTCCCAAATGCCAAGGCCGCCAATTCCCCTTCTAATTGACCAGAAACTGTTAAGTTGGTTGATTTTCCAAAGAAATCTTCTTTGAAATCAATATCCCCATTTTCAGTCCTTGGTACATTGTTCAGATCGATTGTGGTAACACGAAACATCTCTCCAGCCCCTTCAGCATCCGATCCCGTAATAATTGGTGTATGCATGTAAACAAAATCACGCTCTTGAAAAAATTTGTTCACAGCAAATGCCAAAGCATTCCGAACTTTAAAAATAGCATTGAATGTTCCTGTACGAAAACGCAAGTGCGCTATTTCACGTAGGAATTCCAAACTATGCTTCTTTGGTTGTAATGGGAATTTCTCTGGATCAGAATCACCTATAATTGAAACTTCAGTCGCCTTGATCTCTACCTTTTGACCTTTTCCTAATGATTCTACTAGATTACCCTTTACACGAATAGCAGCTCCCGTAGTAATTCTTTTTAAGATATCATCTGGAGTGTTTTCAAAATCAATTACCGCTTGAATATTATTGATTGAAGACCCGTCATTGATAGCTACAAATTGATTGTTGCGGAAGGTACGAACCCATCCTTTAACAATAACCTCTTTTCCGAAATCCTCAGATTTTAATAATTCTTTAATACGTGTATGTTCCATTTTTTCTAGAAAATAATGTGTAATGGTCGCCAATTAGGCTTACAAAAATAGCCAAATAATTGACTTTTGGACTATTTTACCCAGCCTTTTTCAATAACTTCTTTAGCATGATATGTTAAAATAGAAGTTGCTCCAGCTCTTTTAAAGCTCATCAAGGTCTCTAAAATAACTTGCTCACTTAACCAGCCATTTGCAATCGCCGCTTTTAGCATTGCATATTCACCCGATACATTATAGGCGGCAATCGGTAGGTCGAAATTGTCAGCTAATAACCGAATAACATCCAGATAGGGTAGACCCGGTTTTACCATAAGAAAATCCGCTCCTTCTTGTGCATC
>JBEBTR010000236.1:0-3733 GCA_040393725.1 Sphingobacterium endophyticum
TGCAAAAGTAACGATTAATTAAGTATAAATGAAATTTATTTTAAAAAATCGTCTATGCTATTCGTAATAATTTTTTCCTAATTCAATTTTTGGGCGGTCGTTAGCCATTCTCCATTTATTCGTATCCCGAAGAGAGTATGCACAGCCACAATATTCCTGCATATAAAAGCGCTCTTTTTTGCTGATTTCCAACATTCTTGCCGAGCCACCTTTTTTACGCCAATTGAAAGTCCAATATTCCATATTTGGATGTCTGGAAGCAGCCCTCAGACCACAGTCATTAATCTGCTCCATAGTTTTCCATCTTGATATACCCAAAGAACTTGAAATCACATCAAATCCATTTTCTGCTGCGTATTCAGCAGTTTTTTCGAATCGCATATCAAAACACATGGTACATCGAATTCCGCGCTCAGGTTCATTCTCCATCCCTTTAGCCAGCTCAAACCAATGATCAACATCATAGTCCGCATCGATAAAGGGAATGTTGTGTTTTTCAGCAAAGCGGATGTTTTCTTCCTTCCTAAGATCATACTCCTTTCTAGGGTGAATATTGGGATTGTAGAAATAGATTGTAAAATCTATATCCGATGCTATCAATGCCTCCATCACCTCACCAGAACAGGGAGCACAGCAGGAGTGAAGCAACAGCTTTTTCCCTTTGTTGGGCAATTCCAACTTCTCTCTTACAAATTCTTTGTTCTCCATTGCATTAGATTCTATTCTGCAATTTTACATAAAACCATTTATTTAATCAACTTTAACACTTCTTAGCGCTACCAGAACTCTTCGGCAAACGATAATTTTATACATTTGTAATAAATTATTTGTTTTATGAAACTAAGGTACCTTTTTGCTCTACTTGCTATCGCAACCGTCCTAGGATTTTATTCCTGTGAAAAGGACGATGACGAACCGCCTGAAAGTAACGTGTTTTCTCGACTGTATATTTCTTATTCCAACTATAATCCAAATACGTCTGCTACGAAGTTCAATAATGTTGTATTGTTGCCTTTTGCGGATGATTCTTTAATGTCAAAAGGAGCAACGCCTTCCTTAACAGATGCCAAAGGGGGAAGAAGTATTTATTTCAATCCCAGTGCACAGCTTGTATTTCAATCCTCCAATTATGCATTGGAAGCAGATACTTTTATCAATAAGATGACTATAGGTTTGACTGGGGGATTAAGTAATAGTGGAAGGATATCGCATAGGTTTTTAAATAATGTTAGGGGTATGGTGTACCACCCAAGTCTAGATAAGCTTTATGCAATTAACATAAAACCAGACACTTCGAGATTTTATGTGTTAGATAGGCCAAGAGGGTTAACCACATTCCATAAACCTGGACAAACTTATCAATTCAAGAATGATAACGAATATTGGGATGTGACTATTGTAAAAAGTAGTTTGGTTGTCAGTAAGTCTGGTTCAAATGGGGGTGTTGAGATTTATGACAATCTTATTGTTTCGCGTGACTCAACGATTAATTCAGTAGATCCTTCTAAAATTTTGACTGTTGAAAATTCGAGTAATATTCAGGGGATGTCAGTAGATACTGTAAATAATATGCTAGCCTTGACTGACTATGTTCAGCAAGGTACTGCCACTAATCCCACTTATGTAGGTAGAATATTGATTTTTGATGATTACAATGCTATAAGTCAGGCATCAGGGACCATTAAGCCTAGTAGAATTATCGAGGGTGTAAGCACAAAGCTTCTGCAGCCAGTCGATGTTGAATTGGACTTTAGAAAGGATAGCAAATATTTATATGTTGCGGACCCTGTTTCCAAAGCTGTTTACCGATTCTTAAAAACTGATAATGGGAACGTAGCTCCCAATGCAACCTATACTTATAGTCAATCGGGTATCATGTTCTCACCTATGGGAATTTCCTTAGATGCTAGAAATTAAAGGTTTATAAAAATGATATTGGGAAGACGAGGTTATTTAATCTCGTCTTCTTCTATTAAAGACAGTAGGGTTTCTATTTCCAGTTTCTTTTCCGCGTTATCAACATGTTCATATGCTGAGATTAAATTCCTAAGCACCCTTTTAATAATTGCAATATTATCACAAGGCAAGGTATAGTTATCGGATAGGGGTAGGTTTAATTGTCTCAAAAAGGCATAGATGTCCTCTTCCCGCATTATCTGCCCTCTGTTGAAAACATTGATATAGAATAGGATTTTATGCTCATTTTCAGGATCCACATAAGCTAAAACAAAATGCTTTGGGAGATTGACTCCATAGATTGGAATATCTAGCTTCTGAGCAACTAAAGCATAAATACAAGCTAAGCTAATTGGATTACCTTTTTTAGATTCTAATACCTTGTGGATGAATGAATTTTGAGGATCATGATAGTTTGAGGTATTTCCAGATAGTCCAAATTCCCGAAAAATAATATTATTCAAGAGCTTAACTTTTTCAACCGGGCTCATATCATACATCAAATGATACCATGCATTTCGACGCAATTCTGCTAATTGATAGTAGACCTGTTCCTCATGCAAGTTAGGATATTGATATCTATTGATAATTAAGAGGCCTTCCAAAAGGTCTTCAGAATTATTTAATTTCCAAAGCTGGAGATCGTTTTTAACCTGATCATATTGAATTTTGTGAATAATATTTTCTATCCTACTTTGGGAAAGAGGATCAAAAGAAGACTCCCACGAGTGTTCTAATAGAGGGATGACCTCCGGTCCACAGGTGATTAACTTATACTCAATTTCTTGAAAAATTTCCCGGTCGGGATCATCCAAAAGAAAGATGAGTGCCTTTATTTCGTTTTCATTCACGATGAAATTTACGAAATAAAAGGCAATCCCAAAAATCCTTAAAATTTTAATTATTTTATTTGGCCATCCAGCATATTCAAAATGGATTTACCATATTCGGCATTCTTTTCCGAATGTGTTACTTGAATAATAGTTACACCATCTTCATTTAGTTGCTTAAATAGTTCCATAATTTCTTCTCCTTGTTTTGAGTTTAAGTTACCAGTAGGCTCATCTGCGAGCAATAACTTGGGTGATCCTGCCAATGCTCGAGCTATACCCACTACCTGCTGTTGACCTCCTGAAAGCTGGGCAGGAAAAAGATCTTTTTTACCGACGATATTGAACCTGTCCAATAGGTCCGATACGATACTTTTGCGTTCTGAAGAAGATAGGTTTTTATAGATTAATGGAGTTTCAATATTTTCATATACAGTCAATTCATCGATCAAATGGTAGGACTGGAAAACATAGCCAATATGCGATTGAAAAAGCTGAGACCGTTTTTTGGCCTTCATATTTAGGACATCTTCTTCCATAAAGAAATAATTTCCTTCATCAGGTTCATCCAACATCCCTATAACGTTCAATAGAGTTGACTTTCCAGAACCTGAAGGACCCATGATAGAAACAAAATCACCCTCTTTAATCTCTAAATTAATGTCTTTTAAAATAAATGATTTCGTACCGCCTACATTGTACCACTTGAAAATATGCTCCAGTTTTATCATGATATTAATTTGCTGTTGTTTTTGTCTCTAATTTAATTAATCTTTAAGTCATTCAATAGCATACCCTTGCAGGTAATAGAACTACAGACTTTCATAGAAGGTCTTACAATAGATTTGCCATTTATATAATGATTTGAAATTCAGTTTTATAAGAAATATTTTAATTCATGATATGTTCGGTATCGAACAGGTTCCGTTCGCAATTGGACAATGATC
>JBEBTR010000237.1:0-3725 GCA_040393725.1 Sphingobacterium endophyticum
CTATTTTACCTGTTCCAGTCAATTTGAAACGTTTCTTCGCGCTGGAATTGGTTTTTACTTTTGGCATAATACTTATATAATTATTATCAATCTGTTAGATACATTTTATTTTTTAGGGCTGGCTTTCGGCGCTAATGTTAAGAACATACGCTTTCCTTCCAACTTAGGCAATAATTCTACCTTACCATAATCCTCTAATGCCTGTGCGAAACGTAATAACAAGATTTCTCCTTGTTCTTTAAATACGATTGCACGACCTTTGAAGTGTACGTAGGCACGAACTTTCTCGCCGCTCTCTAGGAAACGCATCGCGTGCTTCAATTTGAAGTCGAAGTCATGCTCACTGGTATTCGGTCCAAAACGGATTTCCTTTATAACAGTCTGCTTTGCATTTGCCTTGATTTCCTTTTGCTTTTTCTTTTGTTCGTAAACAAATTTACTGTAATCAATAATTTTACAAACAGGAGGCGTAGCATTGGGAGAAATTTCAACTAAATCAAGCTCTAATTCATCAGCTAACGCTAATGCTTGACGCGTTGGAAATACCCCTTGTTCTACATTGTCACCAACTAAACGTACTTCAGGAACACGGATGTTCTCATTGATACGATGTTCTGGTTCTTTTTTTCTAATCGGGCCTCTAGGGCCGAAATTGTTACTTTTTGCCAAATGTTTTTTTAATTAAACAGTGATTTCTTTTATTAATAAATCTTTAAATTCTTCTGGTGTAATCGAACCCAAGTCCACTCCACCGTGTTTACGCACTGAGATTGTTCCGTTTTCCATCTCTTTCTCCCCTACAATCAACATGTAAGGCATTTTCTTCACTTCAGCATCACGGATCTTACGCCCAACTTTTTCGTCACGTAAGTCAATCAGACCGCGAATATCGGAATTATTTAGCGATTCCAAAAGTTTTTGAGCATATTCTTCATATTTTTCTGACACTGGCAGGATGATAAACTGCTCAGGAGCAAGCCATAACGGAAATTGACCCCCGCAATGCTCGATCAACACGGCAACAAATCTTTCCAATGAACCAAAAGGCGCACGGTGGATCATCACCGGACGATGCTTCATGTTATCACTACCTGTGTATTCAAGCTCAAAACGCTCCGGCAGGTTATAATCTACCTGAATCGTTCCCAATTGCCACTTTCTACCCAAAGCATCTTTCACCATGAAGTCCAATTTTGGACCATAAAATGCAGCCTCGCCATATTCAACGACTGTTGGCAAGCCTTTCTCTGCCGCAGATTCGATGATCGCGGCCTCCGCTAATGCCCAGTTCTCATCAGAACCAATGTATTTGGTTTTGTTTTCTGGATCTCTTAACGATATCTGTGCTGTAAACTCATTAAATCCTAAGGCTCCAAATACATAGAGTACTAGGTCAATGACTTTCTTGAATTCTTCTTTTACCTGATCTGGACGACAGAACAAGTGCGCATCATCTTGAGTAAACCCTCTTACACGTGTTAATCCATGTAATTCACCGGACTGCTCATAACGATACACGGTACCAAATTCTGCAAAACGAACCGGAAGCTCCTTGTACGAGCGAGGTTTTGTTTTATAGATTTCACAATGGTGCGGACAGTTCATTGGTTTTAACAAGAACTCTTCACCATCAACAGGAGTTTTGATCGGCTGGAAAGAATCTGCTCCATACTTCTCATAGTGTCCTGAAGTTATATAAAGCTGTTTATGGCCAATATGCGGTGTAATAACCGGCTCATAACCCGCCTTTATCTGTGCTTTCTGTAAAAAATCCTGCAACTTCTGTCTCAAAGCAGTTCCTTTCGGCAACCATAATGGCAAGCCCATCCCTACTTTCTCCGAAAATGCAAAAAGTTCCAGTTCCTTACCCAACTTGCGGTGGTCACGCTTCTTGGCTTCCTCGATGAATTTTAAATATTCAGTCAACTCAGATGCCTTAGGGAAAGTAACCCCATAGATACGAGTCAATTGCTTACGAGTTTCATCGCCGCGCCAGTATGCACCAGCAACGTTGGTTAATTTTATAGCTTTAATAAATCCTGTATTGGGAATATGGGGTCCACGACACAGATCTGTAAAGTTACCTTGTGAATAAAAAGTGATTTTCCCATCTTCAAGATCTTTGATCAAGTCCAGCTTGTATTCATCACCTTTATCTTCGAAATAAGCTAATGCATCCGCTTTTGAGACTGCCTTACGTTCAAAAACTTCTTTTTGCTTAGCCAACTCCAACATTTTATCCTCAATCTGCTTGAAATCATCAGATGAGAACTCACGATCTCCAAAATCAACATCGTAGTAAAACCCTGTCTCAATGGATGGACCGATTCCAAATTTAACACCTGGATAAAGAGCTTCCAAAGCTTCTGCCAGTAAGTGTGCGGATGAATGCCAAAAGGTTGATTTTCCTTTTTCGTCATTCCAAGTCAATAACTTAACTGATGAATCTGCTTCAATAGGTCTTGAAGCATCCCAAACCTCACCGTTAACTTCTGCAGCTAGTACATTTCTAGCCAATCCTTCGGAAATTGATTGAGCAACCTGCATTGCAGTTGTGCCCTGTTCATACTGACGTACTGAACCGTCAGGAAGTGTAATGTTAATCATTTACAACTATGATTTATTGTTTGTATAAAAATGTAACCTTCGTCAATGTGTACAATTACATTGGATTATAAAGATCACCTGAATTAATGCCATGCAAAAATACGGAATTTTTATGTCTTTTAAAAATGATGCGGCAGGCAAAAAAGTTTATTTTCAGTCATTTCACTAGGTTTTTTGTTGTAATTCAGTAATCCCTTAGCGCCTTTCATCTTTCAGTTAAGTTCGAGTCGGGTTTTGCTCGTGTTTTGCTCGTGTCTCATCCACAGCTTGTCCAAAAGTTATCCGGAGCTCGTCCGCTCACAAGCGGACGAGCTGTGGACAATGTCAAACCAAGGTGCGGACCATTCACGACTAAAACACGACTAAAACCAAAGCAGGACCCGAAGTATCTGGGCAGACAGTAATTGCTGCTTTTGAGTCACCTTGAGGTCAGGCTTTGCGATTAATTCGATATCTCTTGTTTTTTTTCTAATTTTGCATCTCAAATTCAGAGACATGTCAAATCAAGTTCCAGAGGACGGCACCTATCTTCCATTGATGGAAGAGTTTTACACGATACAGGGGGAAGGATATCATACGGGGAAGGCAGCTTACTTTATCCGTTTAGGTGGTTGCGACGTGGGTTGCCATTGGTGCGACGTAAAAGAAAGCTGGGATGCTGAACTACATCCTCTAACATCAGCAGATGTTATCGTTGAACACGCTTTGCAACATCCTGCAAAAACTGTTGTTATTACAGGTGGAGAGCCCCTTCTTTACAATTTAACTTATCTGACTCAAAAGCTTAAAGAGGCTGGAATCAAAATTTTTCTGGAAACATCAGGAGCTTATCCATTGACTGGCTATTGGGACTGGATCTGTTTATCCCCAAAGAAATTCAAGGGTCCAAGAGAGGATGTCTTGAGCGCAGCTGGAGAATTAAAGGTAATTGTATTCAATAAAAGTGATTTCCAATGGGCGGAAGAACATGCTAAATTTGTTGGTGCAAACTGCAAACTTTACCTGCAACCTGAATGGTCAAAAGCTGATGAAATGACACCTTTAATCATCGAATACGTGAAGGAAAATCCTAAATGGGAAATTTCACTTCAAACCCATAAGTATTTGAATATACCGTA
>JBEBTR010000238.1:0-3683 GCA_040393725.1 Sphingobacterium endophyticum
GTAGTATCTAAGGGGTAGGGTAAAGCGTCTGCCAGATAATCAAATGAAAAACTTTTTGCTGAGGCTTTAATATTGCTCACCTCACAATTTTCTACGGCCTTCGCAAGCTGATTCTTTCCATCGAGATCTATAGTTGCAACATTCTGCCCTGCAAAACCTTGAGCCTTAAGAAAAAGGTAAGCCATAACCATATGCCCATTGTTGTCAGGATGTACTCGGTCAGATCCTGAAAGTGAAAAACCTGGATCTGTTTTCTGAACTTTCTTATTTATTTCGCTCATGGATTGATTAAAATCGAAAAATTCCCAAGTATTCTTTTTGGCAGATTCCCGTTGAAAATCAACAACCCTTTGCATTGCTTTATTCTTATTTTTTAAAGACTGATTGTCCTTAATGACAGCATCTTCATCATAGGGGGTGCTACCTAAAATCAACAACTTTGTGTTCTGTAATCCCTGATAACGTTTTTCCATTTCCTGGTATGCCTCAAAAGACTCTTTTACCTTTTGATCAGCAAATTTTTCAGGCTCCTCACCATTATATTCGAAATAACCGGTATCATTCATTCCGAAAGTTGTTACCAAAAAGGTCGGTTGTTTAGCAAATACATCTCCATCCAATCGACGGACCATTTCTATCACTCGATCCCCTCCTATCCCTGCATTCAGGACGGTTAGATTCATTTCCGGAAACCGAGTCAGATAATATAACCATATATAGGAATGATAATGCCCACCGTCAGTTATACTATTTCCAAGAAATACCACCCGATCGCCTTCCTTAAATGGTGTAATACTTTGTGCATACACATTTGTATTTGCTAATATACCTGACAAGCATAATAGTCCAACTTTGGACAATTTAGTAATCAATCTTCGCATAAGATTTATGTTGAAATAGGCTTTAAAAAATAATTGTAATAATAGGTTTACTGAACAATGGATAGATTCCCATGTCCACTTTTACAAATGTATAATGGAAGTAGTCTAAAGCCTAAGGTTTAATGGTCTTGGTAAAAGATTGATATAAACCAAATAATTATATCGCTGATAAACAACTGATTAAAGAAGGATAAAATATTACTTTGGTAAATGAATTAGAGAAAATCTTGCTTAAAAGAAGCAATTTTTTTAACCTTTTCCTCGAAAAGATCACCTTCCATGGCTGCTTTCCCACGGACCTTGGATTTATAATTATAGATAGTCTGAATAGAGTATCTAAGAAATATGGCAATCTGATTTACGTCATTGATACCTAATCGGATTAAGGCAAAAATCCTTAACTCAGTATTTAACTGATCTTTGACCAATACATATCTTTCATCGGGTTTAAGTAGAGCATTAAATTCACTAACAAATGTAGGGTAGACTTCCAAAAAGGATTTGTCAAATTCTGCATAGTGATCTTGTGCATCCTTTTCAAGAGTCTTGTTGGAAGTAGTAAACTGAAGTAGGTCATCCAATTGCCCACTTTTGATTTTCCGTTGGACGAATTTTCGATAATCGTCTAGTTTATCCAAATAAACAGCACATTGGTTGATGTAATAACCAATATACTTTTCTCGGACCAAATTGGCCTCGTCCAGACTATGGTTTACATGAATCAATTGCATATTGATCTTGTCCAATTTCATCCTGGATTTTGAGATAGTTTTATTCTGCCTAAAAAGCAAATACAAAGTAATGACTAACCCCAGTACGACAATAGATAAGAAAATGGCAAATACACGTAAATAATTACCCTGTTGTTCTATTTTAGCTAGGTAAGTCGCTTCAATTATTGGTTGAATTCTTGCAATAACCGAATTTCGAAACCTAGAATTATAAAAATTAGCATCATCCAATGCTGCATGAATATAATTATATGCACGATCTGCATCACCTTTTTCATGGAGATAAATTGCTAATGTCAACAGAGATTCATTTTCCTTAACGGCAAGTTGTACATCGGTTATCGCAGCTAAAAGTAGATATTGCTCGAAATCATCCATAGCTCCTAATTCTTTGGAAACAATTGCAAGCCCCATCGCGGACATGCCATAGGAATGTGTTCCGAACTGTTGGTTCAAGAAAAGCTCCTTTTGTATTTTTTCAGAATGAATATAATCGCCATTTGAATATAAATAAAAGGCCTTTTCCTTTTTATACATATCAGATTGATCATCGAGAAGATTCAGCAATTCTAACCGATTTTTTTGTATCTCAGCCTGATGTCTAGCCGAGAACATATTGTTGTCTGTATATTTGATTAAGTTTTCATGATATCTTATGGAGCTCCAACAATAGAGAACCTTTAAATTGGAGGGTAAAGTCTCATATTTAATTTGTTCAAAAACTTCAAGAGCTTGTGTAAAAAAGCCCGACATAGACAAAACAAATGCCTGACGGAGCTTACTTTCTAACATCCAGGAGCTATCCCCTAAACCATTTGCAACATTGATATTCTTATCAATTAAAACCAAAGCTGAATCACAATTGAAAGACTGATATTCCGATATCAGATGGGACTGAATTTCATACTGCTCTTGCAAACTACTGTTTGGAAGTAATTTATTTCGAATTGAATCGATTCTCATTTCTTTCTCTTTCAAGAAAGAATAACGATTTTCAATACGAGAATCCAAAACCCTCAAAAGAGAATCCCTTTGTTCTGCGAGCGATAGAAAAGGGCTCAATAGAACAGAAAAAAGACCATAAAGGCAAATTCTAATCAAAATAAATATGTTAATTCGGTTTAACCCAAATATAACAATAGAAAACGCCAATTTCCATACTTTTTTCTAACTGCTTATTGTACATTAAACGGTAAATCGATTTGAATAATGATAATTATTTCCCTATAGATGGTTTTGATTGGGTTTATTCATTGACATTTTCAATTAAAAAATGTTATAGGTGTTTAAAATAAGCTCCCCCATGAAGGAAGTTCTTCGTGTATTTGACATGTTTAAAATGGATAGTATTCCTTTTATGCCTAGTGATTCATGATCAAATGGTTTTATACATTACAAAGAATGACTTATCAGACCGTAAATCCAAAAAAAAAATAAACTTTATTTCCACTTAATTTCAAATAAAATATTGAATATCAGTCTTTAACATTTTTTTCTTGCGACAGCGAATGATGTCTTTCTTTAAAGTGAGGAGGTTACGAAAAGTCATTCTTCACTGAAATTACCTTCAGCCCCAAAAGGCCCAAGCAAAGGTCATTGGCAATGAACCGGTTATATACTTACCTGAGCCTTATATCTGAACATCCGGTTGGGGAATAAAATTTAAAAAAATTTACTAACTTTAATTGCTCGCACTCATTCAGGTAAATTTCTGGTTTGACGTGTTTTTTTATTATACCCAATGGAGAGGAATGTCCATTGGGTTTTTTATACTTTTTCCCTATTGAATTTTTAAACTCCCTCATAATGAGCTCAGCCACTCTATTGCATTGTGCTATCCTTCTTTTATCAATTTGGCCAAGCACTGTCATTATACTGAGTTTAAGGCATTATCGTTTCCTTTTTAGTTTTGACCTCAGGAACGTATGGAATAGTCTTTAATTGAATCGTAGTAAGAGGAAATTAAATTTTAAAAGCCTTCGATTTGAATATCGGCCTATTGTAATTATTGGCTATTTAATGTTAACAATTGGGGAAAAGGTAAAAAATAAGATCTTGCAAGTAGAGGATA
>JBEBTR010000239.1:0-3663 GCA_040393725.1 Sphingobacterium endophyticum
ACTGATCCAGATGCAAAATTCAAAGTAATCCTTGACGAAGGAACTCAGGATGCCTTGAATATTCAAGGTATCGCAGAGATTAACACCAGTATTGATGCCAATGAAAAGATAACTATGTCAGGTACCTTTACCGTTGAAAAGGGTGACTATACTTTTTCATTTGGACCTATATCAAAGGATTTCAGCTTCCAAAAAGGTAGTACCATTACGTGGAACGGAGATCCACTAGATGCCCGTCTAGATATTACGGCAGTTTACGCAGGTAAGTTCGCCACCTTAGAGTTGGTTCAGAATCAGATTTCTTCGGAAAGCCAAAACCTTTATAAGCAAAGGGTTCCATTTAATGTCTTATTGAAATTGACTGGAGAATTGTTTAAACCTCAAATTAATTTTGATATTGATTTAGATGAGAATAATGCCATTGTATCTCAAGATGTAGTTAGTAAGGTTAACATTGCTTTATCTAATTTACGTGAAGATCCGGCTGAACTGAACAAACAGGTATTCTCTTTAATTGCATTAGGCCGTTTTATGTCTGCAAATCCATTTGAGAGTTTATCTGGAGGTGGTACAGAAGCGATGGTTAGAAGTACTGTAAGTTCGTTCTTAACAGGTCAGTTGAATAATTTAGCATCCGATTTAATTAAAGGTGTCGAACTAGATTTCAACTTAAACTCAGAAGAGGATTACTTGACTGGAAATGCTCAGACAAGAACCGACTTAAATGTTGGTGTTTCGAAAATGTTATTTGATGATCGATTAAAAATCACAATTGGTTCAAATTTCGAAGTTGAAGGAAATACACGACCTGGCGAGAAAGCATCTAACATTGCTGGGGATATAACATTGGATTACCAACTATCTAAAGATGGTCGTTATTTTGCACGTGTATATCGTAAAAATCAGTATCAAGCTACATTACAGGGACAATTTGTAGAAACCGGTATTGGATTTATTATCAACATGAGCTACAATAGGTTTAGAGAATTATTTATGAATTCAAAAGCCTTACAAGAATATTATAATACAGAAAGCCGTGGATTTAGAAGAAGATTTGATGTTGAAAGAATGGAGACGGATTCTGTTTATCGTGATTCTGTTCGATTAGTCATCCGTGACAGCCTGATGCTACATAGCCCTGAATTCAGGAAGCGTATGGAAGAAAGAGAGAAAGAGAGAAAACAAGAAGAATTGAAAAAACAAGAGGACAGTACAACTGTTCCTATTGACAGCACAAATAGGCCAAACAGAGATACAACAAATAAGATTGAACCGAGCGCAGCTATTAAAAATGAAGAAGAGGAAGGAGGCAATAATGAAAATTAAACATGTATTAGCCTTTTCTATGGGATTAATGCTTGTGGCAAGTTGTAATCCGACAAAATACATTGCAGAAGGTGAGAAATTCTATAAAGAAGGTGATGTTGTAGTACATAACGACACGATAGAGGTGAAACGCAAAGAAGCATTTGAGAACCTATTGGAAAGCTCCCTACTACCTAAACCAAATAGTAAACTATTAGGGGTTTATTTTAAGGTAGGATTATGGAATATGGGAGGCGGACCAGATTCGACTAACAACTTTATTCGAAAATGGTTGAAAAAACAGGGTCAGGCACCTGTTTTATTAAGTGATGTCAATCGAGAATACAACGAGAACTTACTACGAAATAAAATGGAAAACCTTGGTTTTTTTAATGCCAGGGTTACTTCAGACACCTTGATTGATGGAAAAATGGCAACTGTAAGGTACGATGCGTTTCCTGGCCATATCTATCGTATTAATGAGTTAAAATTTGATGTTGACAGCAATACCAGATTGGGAAAATCTATTCTTGAATGGAAACATGAAACTTTACTTAAACCAGGAAGCAACTACAATTTAGATGTTATCTTGAACGAAAGGGATCGGATAGATGATAAACTGAAGGACAGGGGTTATTATTATTTCAGTCCGGACAATTTGTTAGTGGAGGTAGACAGTACGATTGGCGACCATAAAGTCAATATGTATGTGACAGTAAAGCCGGAAACACCAAGACAAGCTAAGGAACCGCAACATATTGGTAACGTATATGTATTTGCAGATTATGTAGAAACCAGCGGGAGTAGCAGAAGACGGGTACCTAGAAGTGTTGAGAAATTTGACGATAAGTTTTACATTATTGATCCTAAGAATAAGTACAGGAAAAAGGTTCTTGCCAATCACCTATTTCTGGAGCCTGAAGCTATGTACAATCGCTGGAATCACAATATGACCATTAACCATTTGGTTAACTTGAACACTTTCAAGTTTGTAAAGAACGAATTTGTCGATAGCCCTGATTCTACCGATCACCTCGATGTTTATTATTACCTCACCCCTATGGAGAAAAAATCCATCCGTTTGGAATTGGTAGGTAAGACTGCAGCTGTTTATAACGGGACTGAGGTTACAGCCAATTGGTCGTTGAAGAATGCATTTAAAGGATTTGAAAATTTAACAGTATCTATTTTTGGTGGTTATGAAACCCAAACAGGTGGTAACGTGAATCTAAACTCAAGTTATATTCGCTATGGTACTGAAGTTGGAATTACTTGGCCTAGATTGCTATCGCCTTACAAATGGACTACTGGTAAACAATATATCCCAAAAACATTTTTGAAAGCAGGATATGAGTTTTTAAATCGTCGGACAGCCTACACCTTAAATTCCATGACGTTAAATTATGGTTATGCCTGGAAAGAAAACCAACAAAAAGACCATAATTTAACCTTAGCTGAGATTATCTATGTTCAGCCAAGAGGAATTTCAGATGAATATCGGGCACAAATGGATACAGTTCCTACCCTCCGACATATCGTAGATCCTCAATTCTCATTTGGTCCAAATTATGTTTATACGTTTACCAATACCATGGAGAACAAGAAACATACTTTTTATGCGAAAGCGGGATTGAATACCTCAGGAAATATCTTAGGTCTAATACAAGGAGCAAACTACAAAGAAGGCAATGTTAAGGAACTCTTTGGCACTCCATATTCTCAGTTTATTAAAGCAGAGGCAGATTTAAGGCATTATTTAAAAATATCGCCTACTTCTACATTAGCGTCAAGGGTAATGATCGGTACTAGTTATTCTTATGGTAACTCCTGGTCTTTACCTTATTTGAAGCAATATTTTACAGGCGGTCCAAATGGATTGAGAGCATTTAGGGCACGTTCAGTGGGTCCGGGCTCGTCATTGCCTGAGAATTTAGGGGAAGACAATTTCTTTGCAGACCAAACAGGTGACTTTAAATTGGAGCTGAATACCGAATACCGTGCAAAAATTGCGGGGATGTTGCATTGGGCAGCATTTATCGATGCAGGAAATGTGTGGTTGCAAAGGACGGATGAAAACAAGCCTGGAGGTAAATTAAGTAAGGATTTTATCAGTGAATTGGCTGTTGGTGGAGGTCTAGGATTAAGATTAGATTTGGATTTCTTGATTTTAAGAACCGATTTTGCGATTCCATTCAGAGTACCTTATCGTCCAAAAGATGACCGTTGGGTATTTAAATATATCGATATCCGGGATAAAGACTGGAGAAGAGACAATTTAGTATTCAACTTAGCCATTGGATATCCATTCTAAAAGAAAAGAGCAACATAAAAAATGTTGCTCTTTTTAATTTAAAGTAG
>JBEBTR010000240.1:0-3661 GCA_040393725.1 Sphingobacterium endophyticum
AAAATCTATTTAGTAATCAGTTCGGAATCTGTAAACCTATATCAGTATAAGACACCCCCAATCAATTCAGCTTTTACTTTGGTTTTGGTCGTGTTTTGGTCGTGAATGGTCCGCATCTTGGTTGGACATTATCCACAGCTCGTCCGCTCACAAGCGGATGAGGTCCGGATTATATCAAAGCGAGCTGTGGATGAGACACGAGCAAAACACGAGCAAAACATGACCAAAACCTGAACGAAATCAACAACATTTCCTAGAATACATTTAGAATTCTGGATTGTTCGGAAAGCGATATAACAAAAAAGCCGTCCATTGGACGGCTTTAATTTTATGCGAAGAAGTTTAGTTTTTGCTGATCACAAAATCTTTTTTATCAATTCTAACTTTTTTCAAGTTAACCAACCAATCATTATCGATATCGCGGTATCCTAATGCTAGAATTGTCACTGACTTTAAGCCAAGCTCATTCAATCCTAAGAATTGATCAAGAGCGACGTTGTCAAAGCCTTCCATGGGTGTTGCATCGACACGTTGTTCTGCGGCTGCTGCAATTGCAATTCCGAATCCGATATAAGCCTGACGTGCAGCATGATCAAAATGTTGATCTTTCGATTGCGCGTTAAAGCGCGCCATCAAGCCATTTTTATATTCATTAGCAAAACCTGCAGGTAATCCACGTTCTACTTCCTGCTGCAAAAACACCGAATCAACACGGTCTTGAGTATACTCATCGTATGCAGCGAAGATCAATAGATGAGATGCATCAACGATTTGTGATTGATTATATGCTAAAGGTTGGATTTGTTCTTTTAGTTCTTGGTTGCTGATTTCAATAATCTTGAAAGGGTGCAGACCCGATGAAGTAGGGGCAAGGCGAGCAGCCTCTGTAATGTAATCGATTTTTTCTTGTTCTACCGAAGCGCCAGTCATTTTTTTAGTGGCGTATCTCCATTTTAAATCTTCTAATAAGCTCATTCTTGTATTTAATTATTCTTTTATGTTATTCTAAACTAATATTGACTTAATATATCCGTCTATGGCATCTTCCAAAACCGCTGAAGGACAAATATTTTCTCTTGTATTGAGGGAAAGTAATTCTATTGCTACTATTCCATGCAAAATGGACCATAGGGTCTTTAATTTCAGGTATCTGTCTACATGTTCCTTTCCGCTAGCAAGGATTGCTTCGTCGATTAGGTTTAGCATTTTATCGGATACTTTTTTGATATTCTCGTATTCATTAATTCGATCACAAGAAGGTATTCCCAAACCAAACATGATTTCATAATGTTTAGGATGATTTACAGCAAATAGCCAATAACCTTTTGCTAATTGTCTCAACTTTAATGAAACATCCTTGGTAGGGTTAATCTGTTGATCCAGTTCCATAAAAAGTTTGTCAAAACCCTCTTCGACGAAATAACTTGAAATGGCGTCTTTATTCTCAAAATGCTTATAAATAACTGGGACTGAATACTCGATAGCATCAGCGATTTTTCGAATTGATAAAGCAGCCCAACCCTCATTCTCTACGATCTCTCGAGAGCAGCTAATGATTTGGTCTTTTAATTCTTGTTGTTGCCTTAATTTTCTTTCGGATAATCCCATTGTTATTTTTGTTAACAGTGTTAGCAAAAGTAACAATGATATTTGAAGTTGAAACATTTATTAAAAAAATAAACAAAGAGATGACAATATGCAAAGCATAATTTGGTGCATCCTTAATTTAGAGGTGTTCAATGTTTATTGAAAATGGCAAAATTGTATTAACTTTAAGTATGAACTTTTTGAAGAGTAAACGTAAAGTATCCTTAGTACTTGGGAGTGGTGGTGCCCGTGGTTTGGTTCAGATTGGCGTTATCCGCAGTTTGGAAGAAAAGGGTTATGAAATTGATGAAGTTGTAGGCTGTTCAATAGGTTCGTTAATTGGAGCGGCCTATGTGGAAGGTAAATTGTCGAATTTAGAAGAATGGATGCGGGTAATTACGCGAAGAAAGGTTTTTAAGTTGATGGACTTTACCAATCCAAAGTTTGGTCTGTTGAAAGGAGAGCGGGTCTTTGAATCCTTGAAGGAGATTCTTCCTGATGTGAATATTGAAGATATGAAGATACCCTTTCGTGCCATAGCAACGGATATGATTAGTGAGAAAGAAGTTATTTTTGATAAGGGGAGTGTTTATAAGGCCATAAGGGCATCAATTGCAATTCCAGCGGTATTTACAAGCATTGAAAGTGAAGATTGGAATTTGGTCGATGGGGGAGTTATCAATCCATTGCCTATAAACTATGTCCGTCGGAAGAGAAGAAATATTATTATTGCCGTCAACCTGGATGGTAAACCTGATGCTGCCTACGGGCCATATAATGGAGCTAAAGGGTTAAATGCGATTTCTATGCTGCAGGAATCGTATTTTTTAATGCGCAGAAGGTTGAGCCAACTATCCGTTGAGCTTTATAAGCCAGATTATGTCATCAATATCCCACATAATATCGCAGGGATTTGGGATTATGATAAAGCCTCTTTTATGATCGAAAAAGGGATTGAGCTTACAGAAAAAGTCGTTCCTGATGCTCCTTTAAAGAAAAAGAAGAGTTCCGCCAAAATCATTTTAAAAGAAGAGGAACTAAATAAAAAAGAGGCCGTTTAAACGACCTCTTGTAATAATTTATTCATGTGAAGATTAAATTCTTCTGGATGTTCAAGGTTAGGTAAATGGCCGCAATCTTCCATCTGTATGTATTTCGATCCTTTTATCCCTTTTGCTAATTCTTCCATTAAATCAGCAGGTGTAATTTTGTCTTCCTTCCCACGGACAACCAATGTAGGTACATTAATTGCCTTTAATACTTCAGTTGTATCAGTTCTTGCAGCTAATGCCAATAGTGTCGCACAAATCGATTCAATACTATTCCTTCGGATGCTACTTTTAATAAGTTCAACAGCATCAGGATTGTTTTCAATGCTTTTCTTTGAGAATACATTAGCAATGAAACCAATGGCATAAGGCCTGCGACCGTATTGCAGAACGGCCTGAATAGCGTCAAAGCGCTTTTGTTTTCCAGCATTATCATCTGGTTTGCTGTGTGTGTCGGAAAGAATCAATCCAGAGATACGCTCAGGAAATAATTGGTATGCCCTCAGAGCGATATATCCACCCATGGAAACTCCGCATAGCACTGCTTTTTCGATTTCCAGTTTACGCATAAAAACTCCTAGATCCTTAGCGAATACATCGATTGAAAAAAAACCATGCCCTTTGGTGGTATTACCATGCCCCCGTATGTCGATGGCAATTCCAGTTATGTTATCTTCTAAACTTTCCAGTTGCTCGCGCCACATTTTTTTATTAAAAGGAAATCCATGCAGGAAAATAATCGTCTTCTCGGGTTGTTCAGTAGCTTTTTTGATGTAATAGGAGATACTTATATCCCCAATCCTGATCTTGTTGCTTTTTATAATACGTTCCGCCATAATTTTAAATATATAAATATCAACACGATATGCAAAATATAGTTTGAAAATGATTAAAAAACGGAAAAACCATTTGGAAAGTATAAAAAAGTAACGATATTTGCCCCACCTCAAAGGACAATTAGTCCTTTCAAAATGCGCTCATAGCTTAATTGGATAGAGCATCTGACTACGGATCAGAAGGTTAGG
>JBEBTR010000241.1:0-3643 GCA_040393725.1 Sphingobacterium endophyticum
GAATGGATTATTCTAATCACAAGAAAGGCAAATTGACCATTATTCCACCAGATTCTATTATAAATAAATGGGAAGATGATTACAAGACCATGCAGGAAAATATGATTATGGGTGAGAGTTTGAAATGGAAGGAACTATTGGATAGAATCATGGAGATTTAGGGGAGATTTAATCAACTGTTTTAATTGATTACATGTGGTTATAATAAACATAACGATCAAATTTAAAGTATTGAGATAAGAATAAAACGGATTAATCTGATCTGACATAAAAGCAAAGTTTATCACGCCTGCAATTTTAAAATCAGGTGGAATGGGCAAACGCAAATTGGTCGTGAAATTTTCTTTACAGGCGGACGTATCTATGTAAAAGGGAAATTGACTGCAAGAGGTAAACGAAAATTTGCAGACAACATTCTATTCTACAAGCCCAATGTTCCGATTGCAATTATTGAGGCAAAAGACAATAAACAAACCGTAAAAAGTGGCATTCAAAAAGCTCTTAATTATGCCAATACTTTAGACGTACCCTGTGTCTTCAGCAGCAATGGAGATGGCTTCTATTTTTCATGACAAAAAAGCTAGCGACGGAGCAATAGAAAAAGAAATAACATTAGACGAATTCCAAATTCCCGAAATGCTTTTGGGAGAAATACAAAAAATATAAGGGAATTGCAACAATAGAGGTTGAAGAAATTGCCAAACAGGATTATTTTCAAGATTGCTCTGGACGAAGCCCAAGATATTTCCAACAAATTGCAATTAACAGAACGATTGAAGCAGTTGCAAAAGGTATTGACAGAATTCTTTTGGTAATGGCTAATGGAACAGGAAAATCGTATACCGCTTTTCAAATTATTTATAGATTATGGAAAAGTGGTTCTAAAAAAAGAATCCTCTTTTTAGCTGATAGAACTGCA
The DNA here is from genome assembly GCA_040393725.1 of Sphingobacterium endophyticum. Lineage (GTDB taxonomy): Bacteria > Bacteroidota > Bacteroidia > Sphingobacteriales > Sphingobacteriaceae > Sphingobacterium > Sphingobacterium endophyticum_A. Next base: position 920 of record JBEBTR010000241.1, read on the forward strand.
TGGATTGACCAAACGGCTTGTGGAGATTTCAGGCATTTTAAAGATGCCTTAACCATCATCAAACATAAAAAAATCGATAATGCCTATAATATTTACCTAGCATTGTATCAAGGGTTGCCTGATAATAAATCAGAAGATGCTTAAAAACAATTCAATCGAGATTTTTTTGACTTAATCATTTTTGATGAATGCCACAGAGGAAGTGCAAAAGAAGATAGCAAATGAAGAGAAAATCTTGAATATTTCATTAAAGCTACTCACGTTGGATTAACAGCAACGCCAAAAGAAACAACCTAAGTTTCTAATATTGACTATTTTGGTGATCCCATTTACACTTATTCCTTAAAACAAGGAGTTGATGATGGTTTTCTTGCTCCTTACAAAGTGGAAAAAATCACATTTGACATTGATGCAGAAGGCTGGAGACCATCACAAGGATTTTTAGACAAAAATGGAAATCCAGTTGAAGAACGAATTGGTTGTCTGAAGATACTTGGATTACAAACTCCTTGAAAATTAGTATAGTTTGCAATCTTAAAATCGATATGAATAAAGACAATTAAGTACACTTATTTTAAGTTAACGAAATAATATGAAACTAATACAATGGACACTTTTTATAGATATGTAGGTGTATGGTGAAATAAATGGCATGATAGAATCTGATAAACATGCTGACGAGTTTATTTCCTTCATGTCGAAGAATGCTGATATTTTTAGACAACAAGATAACGATGATATGCGTAGAGGGTATGAGAAGTTCAATTTTAAAATTTATGAATATTACGATATTCAGCACGCATTGATTTCAGATTCATTGGTTATTACATATAAACCTAAAGAATTGAGTATAGAAATTTCAATACAATAACTAATAATGCATTAAATTACAGCACGTTAACCAATATAAAGATGTAGCAAATATACCGTGATTTTAGAAAAAAATAAGTTTCCAACATCGGTAGTAATTTCTCCTGTTATTTCGCCAATTGTCACATTTAATTCTAAATAATCACAGGGACTTCTGGAAAGTTGAAAATCTACTGACTACGTGACTACATGATTACAAATGCATAAATCAAAAACACAAATTACTTATTTAAAGCTACATATGTTAATAATTTAAAGATTTACTTTTTTTAATTTACTGACTACAAACAGCATTTTGTAGTCGGTAAATCTTAAAAAAATCACCAATTTAGCTCATAATTGGTACTTCTTCCTCCTGAATCAGCCTTTATTAGAACACCTTTATTCACTAAATCTGTAATATCTCGTAATGCAGTGTCAGCCGATACCTTTGTCATCTTTGCCCATTTCGATGAAGTCAGATTTCCTTCAAAATTATCCATTAATTTATTCAACATTACTCGTTGCCTATTATTAGTGATATTAAGATTGTTTTGCATCCAAAAGTGATGTTTTCTAACGACTTTATCTATTATTGTATTTGAAGCAATAATAGCTTCTTTGAGGCAGTTTAAAAACCAAACTACCCAATTGGTAATATCCGAATCTCCTTTTTGTGTTTTCTCTAGAATCTTATAGTATTCCTTACGTTCCTGTTTAATTTGCGCAGACATACTATAAAAACGTTGATTGACACCATCCGCTTTCGACAATTGCATATCTGTTAATGCACGAGCAATACGTCCGTTACCATCATCAAATGGATGTATAGTCACAAACCATAAATGTACAATAGCACCTTTTAAGACTGGATCTATATGGGATTCCGCATTAAAACATCCTATAAATCTATTCATTTCTTCTTCAAGCCGTTCAGCTTTAGGCGCTTCAAAGTGTACAACTTCTTTTCCCATTCCTCCTGAAACAACTTGCATATCACCACTTCTCCATTGTGCCACATCAATTTTATACAAACCACTTCTTCCGATTGGAAATAATGCACCATGCCAGCCAAATAATCTTTCTTTACTTATGGTCTTATCTGTATTCTGTGTAGCATCTAACATCATTTCTACTACACCATCGATGTGACGATCAGAATTTACAAGGCCTGAATTTTCCAACCCTAATCGAGTCGCTATCGATGAGCGGACCTGTTCTGGATTTAATATCTCTCCCTCTATTTCTGATGATTGAACAACATCTTGTATAAGTGTTTCCAAATTTGCTTCGTCTTTTAACTCAAATCCTAGCAACTCTACTTTTCCAATAAGCTTTCCTTGTAAATGCCGAACTTCGCTTAATAGATTAAGTATCTTCTCACCTTCCCATTGAAAATCTGTCCAATTATGTCGTTCGTGTATATAGATTGCCATGACCTCAAAATTGTATGCGGTAAATATAAGTAATATTTACCGCATATAAAGCGGAGAATAATCTATTTATTCTCCGCTTTTAAAAAGATTAATCGACATCGTTTTTTCCGTACAACAAAACATTAGAAATTAAATAACGTAATTGAAATTTTAGGTCAAAATCCATATCAATCAACTCAGCTAGTCCGCATAACTTCAAAAGTTTAGCTAGATTATCGACATGGCCAACATTCTCACGCTTGAACAAATCACTTAATTCTTTAATTCCTTTAAATGGACTCCTTCTACTAAGAATTTTCTCTGCTATTTTTGCTCTTAATTGGTCAGGGTCTAAGGCTTCAGATAAAAAATAAAAGTCATTTTCAAAATTATCAACTTCAGTAAAAAACTCATTAACTTACATTTAATAGTTCGTACCTTAATCTGAATTTTTTGAAAA
>JBEBTR010000242.1:0-3630 GCA_040393725.1 Sphingobacterium endophyticum
TTGTTATAGGTGTTGAACTCATTTCTAAGTATTGAATTTCTTTACTAAACTGACTACAAATTTAATCAATATTAACGAGATTTCTGATAAATTTTAGCTTACATTTAATTGATTTCTGTCTATTGTGTCAAAAAAACACCCTAATTACCAACAAACCAATTTTATCAGCATCAGCCGTCCCTTTATTCTATCCATAAAAAACGGCCCCAAAAGGCCGTTCGCATTATTCTTTATTTTAATTTCTCCACGAGTTCGTCAATACTAACCTTGACTTGATCTCCTGTTTCCATGTTTTTTAATGATAGCATCCCAGAATTTACTTCCTCTTCTCCTACCAGCAACACGTAGGGAATACGTTTCGAATCCGCATAGCTCATCTGTTTTTTGATTTTAGCTGCCGATGGATACAACTCAACAGCTATACCCGATTCTCTAAGTCTGTAAATTAACGGTAAGGTATAAGATTCCAAATTTTCATCAAAATTCACCACTAATAACTTGGTTCTGGCCGTTCCTTCTGCTGGAAATAGATTCAATTCTTCAAGAACATCAAAAATTCTGTCAGCACCAAATGATACGCCAACTCCAGTCAAACCACTCAAACCAAACATACCGGTTAGGTCATCATATCGACCTCCTCCTCCAATACTTCCCATCTGCACTTCATTCGTCTTAACCTCAAAAATACAACCGGTATAATAGTTTAATCCCCTTGCTAAGGTGATGTCAACTTCAACAACCAGATCTAGCAAATCTGACCGTCCAAACTTCTTAACATAATCGAATACCTCTTCAATCTCCGAAACACCTTTCATGCCGATTTCAGAGGCAGATAAAACCGATTTCATCGATTGCAACTTCTCATCATTTTTACCCTTTAATTCAATGATTGGCTTTAAAACATCCAAATCTTTGGCTGTAAATCCTCTCTCCAACAATTCTTTATTCACTCCATCGAGTCCAATTTTATCCAGCTTATCAATGGCAACGGTCATGTCGACAATCAATTCAGGTTTTCCTACAACCTCTGCAATTCCTGAAAGAATTTTACGATTATTAAGTTTTATATTGAAATCTTTTAATCCCAATTCAACCAAAGCTTCATTATAAATTAAGATAAACTCAGCCTCGTTCAACAAAGATGGAGAACCTACAACATCCACGTCGCATTGGTAGAACTCCCGGTACCTACCACGTTGCGGGCGATCTGCACGCCAAACAGGTTGTATTTGAAACCTTTTAAAGGGTAAGGTAATATCATTTTGATGCATCACTACATACCTTGCAAAAGGAACCGTCAAATCATAGCGCAAGGCCTTTTCTGAAATATGGGAAATTAATGAATTGGAATTCTTTTCAGCCAATAAAGATTCTGGTGTCTTCGCCAAATAATCACCTGAATTAAGGATTTTAAAAATCAATTTATCTCCTTCATCCCCGTATTTACCGGTCAATGTACTCAAATTTTCAAACGATGGTGTCTGAATTTCTGAATAACCAAATTTTTTGAAGATTGACTTTAGGGTATTATAGATATGATTACGCTTATCCATCTCCACCGGAGAGAAATCACGTGTGCCTTTTGCTAGCGATGGTTTAATTGATGCCATAGCCGCAAAGATAAAAAAAATGAGAGGAGAATCATTCGATTCTATTCATCGAATATTTTTAAATATTCACAAGCTCTTTCTGCGGCAATCTTTTCAGCACTTTTCTTGTTAAAATCCCTTCCCAAACCACATTCTTCTCCATCTACAACAGCAATTACGGAAAACATCTTATTGGATTCACCTTCAGGATTATCAACTTGAACAAAACTAATCTCTTTGTTATTATGCTGACACCACTCGATTAATCTGCTCTTAAAATTTGTTTCGGTAATTTCCAAAGTTTGGATATCAACATGAGGCTTTATAATTCTCGAAAGCAAAAATTCCCTTGTGAAAGTATATCCTTTATCTAGATATACTGCACCTATCAAAGCTTCAAATGCATCTCCGAGTAGAGATCCTTGTTTATTAGGGTAACTGATCATACGGGCATCAAATTCAATCATTTCATTGAATCCTAATTTCCGCGATAGCTGATTTAAATTTGCCCGGGAAACAATCTTTGATCGCATCTCCGTTAAAAATCCTTCATCCTTATATGGATAAAGTTTGAAAAGTAACTCCGCCACTACAGATCCCAATACCGCATCACCTAAAAACTCCAGTCGTTCGTTACTATTTTTTACACCATCCTTTATCAAGACCGCAACTGATTTATGCCGGAAAGCCATTTGATACAAACGTATATTTCCAGGCACGAAACCAAGTAAGTTCTTAAGTTTTCGAACGTAATTACGATTTGGGGACAGATATAGATTATAAACCTGTGTGATAGGCATGATTACTCTAAATAGCAAATAGGTAGTTGGTTGATGCAACTACCTATTTAAAATGATTAGCATGGCAAAAATGAATATATTTTAACCATTATACTTTTTCACAATAATTGTTGCGTTGTGACCTCCAAATCCAAAGGTATTGCTCAATGCAGCATTCACTACCCTTTTTTGCGCAGTATTGAACGTAAAGTTCAACTTGCTGTCAATTTCAGGATCATCTGTGAAATGATTGATCGTTGGAGGAACAATATCATTCTTAACCGCCAAAATCGAGGCGATTGCTTCAACAGCTCCGGCAGCTCCCAATAAGTGACCTGTCATGGATTTTGTTGAACTGATATTTAATTTATAAGCATGTTCACCAAATAAGTCAACAATTGCTTTTGTTTCGCTGACATCCCCTACTGGCGTTGATGTTCCGTGAACATTGATATAATCAATGTCTGAAAAATCCATACCAGCATCTTTGATTGCCATAGTCATTGCTAACTTAGCCCCCAAACCTTCCGGATGCGATGCAGTAATGTGATAAGCATCTGCGCTCATTCCACCACCTACAATCTCAGCGTAAATTTTTGCACCACGTGCCAAAGCATGCTCTAAGCTCTCTAAGACAATCGCTCCAGATCCTTCTCCTGATACAAACCCATCACGATCTTTATCGAATGGTCTTGAAGCAGCTTTAGGATCATCATTTCTTGTCGAAAGGGCATGCATTGCATTAAAACCTCCAATTCCTGCTTCATTTATTGTCGCTTCTGAACCTCCTGTAATGATAACATCTGATCGCCCAGAACGAATATAAGTGAACGCATCTATCATTGCATTGGTTGCAGATGCACATGCAGAAACTGCAGAAAAATTAGGACCTTGCAATCCATGGCGCATTGAAATATGACCAGGTGCTAAGTCAATAAGCATTTTTGGAATAAAGAATGGATTGAACCTTGGGGTTCCATCACCCTTTGAAAATTGAGCAACCTCTTCTGTAAAAGTCGTCAACCCTCCAATACCAGATCCCCAAATCACTCCAATTCGGGTCCTGTCTAATTTATCGAAATCTAATCCCGCGTCTTTAATGGCTTCATCCGTTGATGCAATAGCATATTGAACGAAAGGATCCATCTTACGAGCTTCCTTGCGGTCCATATACAAATGCGGATCAAAACCTTTAACCTCGCAGGCAAATTGTGTCTTGAATTTTGACGCATCAAAATGCGTGATAGGAGCGGCTCCACTTA
>JBEBTR010000243.1:0-3624 GCA_040393725.1 Sphingobacterium endophyticum
CAAAAGATTATGAGTCTTCTACTCTAACCGACTGAGCTATAGGCGCGGTTATTTTTGTGTTAAAAAAGGTGATGTATACCCCTTTTGACGATGCAATTATCGATATTTGAGACGAGAAAACAAAATTTTATATGCAAAAAATTAAAAATGTTATTCTGGATTATGGGAATGTAATTTTTATGATCGACTTTCCAAAAGTTCGTCAAGCGTTTATTGATTTGGGTATCAGCAATGTGGATGATTTTTTTGGTCACCATGGACAAGATGTTTTGTTTGATGCATTTGATAAGGGTGAAATTACTGTTCCGGAATTTCGGGATGGGGTTCGGAAGAAAGCAAGCCGTTTTGACTTGACAGATTCCCAAATTGACCATGCTTGGAATTCATTATTGATCGGGGTGCCGGAAGGAAAGCATGAAATTTTATTAAAATTAAAGGATAGCTATCGGACATTTTTATGTAGCAATAATAATGAACTGCATTACAATTATTGCATGAAACATATTCAGGATAATTACGGAGTTCCAAGCAATGATGTATTCTTTGAGAGAACTTATTACTCCCATTTGGAAGGATTGAGAAAGCCTGATGCAGCAATATTTGAACGAGTTTTAGATCAGAATAACTTAAATCCTGAAGAGTCATTATTTATTGATGATAGTCCGCAGCATTTAGAAGGAGCGAAGAAGCTTGGTATTCAGACGGTTCTGTGCAGTAAGGAACGTCCATTGGAACAGATTGTAGCCGACCTAAAATTATATTAAATATAGTTTGTGTAGTACTCTTCATTTACGTATCTTTGCAGACCAAGAATTTTACGACGGAAGGAGGTATACAAAAAAGCTATGATTATTGTTAATGTAAAAGAAGGAGAATCTTTAGATAGAGCGTTAAAACGTTTCAAGAAGAAATTCGAGAAGACAGGCGTTTTAAGAGAATTACGTTCACGTCAAGCTTATGAGAAAAAATCCGTTGCTCGTCGTATCCAAGTTAAGAAGGCTATTTATAAGCAATCTTTGAATCAAGATAACGCGTAATGATATTTTAAAGCTGCTTTCGAGCAGCTTTTTTTGTGAGAATAAAATAGAATTGGACCTTAAGGTCCTTTTTTTTATGGGCTATTGAATAGTAACAAAGTTAAGAGGGAAAATATTAAGGGAGATATTTGGTTAATGTAAATCGCAGATCCATATTTTTTAAAAACATAAAAGCCCGTTATAAAACGAGCTTTTTGTACCTCCGGTAGGAATCGAACCTACATCATCAGAACCGGAATCTAACATTCTATCCATTGAACTACGGAGGCGGCTCGCCAAAAATAATACTTTTTATGGGTTTTATATAACAATAGCTTGCTGAATTTAGCAAGCTATTGATTTATAGGGAATATCTGTTACTAATGGCCTTCGTGACTATCGGAAACTAAGTGAATTTCTACTTTTAGATCGAGGTCATTCGCACCACCGAATTTATTGAAATCAGTATTAAAGATATCTGTCTTAGGGTCAATGCTGGCTTTAACACCTGGATTTAGATGTCTCATTAAATAACGGAATGTAAAGCTTGGGGCTTCTTTAAGCACAGTGATATAACCAGAAACACCAACATGTGCTAATTTGCCATCTGCTGCTTTATCTGAATATTCAGCGGCAAGCGATCCTGCCGGAGCTCCAAGAATAAATGCAAAATGTTGATCTGCACGCTCGATAAATGTTTGTTGGCTTTCACGACCAGCGAAGTCTTTAACTTTTAAGTTGAATCTGTAGGATTTGCCAACTTCCAAGTGAAGGTGAGCACCAACAGGAGGGAGGAAGTCCTTTCCTGAGAATTCCACGGTTTCAACTTCTGGATTTGTGATTTCTGTATAGTCCATATGGTCATCATGGATTTCCGCTTTTACCTCTGTAAAAGTCAATGTAGCCGCGCTAACTTCTTCTTGATCGATTTCCGGTGTAGGATCGTCCTTAGAACAAGACTGAAAAGCGAAAGATGCTGCTAATATTAAAAGAATGATAATGTTTGATTTCATGTTGTTAAGATTTTAAAATTTATAGTTTACGGATAAAATAATGTTCCTTCCTGGGCGATGGGCATAATACCTAAACCGGTCCATATAATCTTTATAGCTTTTATTGAATAGGTTTTCAGCCGAAAGGGAAAGATTGAATTCTTGATTTTTTAATTGAATTGGATACGTAATATATGCATTAAATAAGTTGTATGCTGAAGGAGGTGCGCTGTAGTCTGAACCTTCTTCGAACCTAGTTTGTTTAGCTACAAATTCATGTGAAATTTTTATATATCCGCTCTTTTGACCGGCGTAATACCATTGAATGGCATTTTGAAGCCTGTCAGAAGGAATATATGGTAAGTAGGTCTTTTTACTCAGATTTTCTGCACGTACTAAACTAGCTTGTAGGCTGTAATGAATGTCCTGCCTAATCTTCCAGCTGAATTGTAGATCGGCACCAAAAAAGAGGGCGTTGTCTTGTCTATAGCTAAAAATTGGGAAGGTTCCACGAATCGTTTGACGAACAGAATCAGGATTGGGGGCAGCATAAATGTAATTGTGGATTAATTGCCCATATACATCAGCTGTAAATTTGACTCTATCATTGTTGAAATCAATAGCATGGATCCATTTATAACCTTGTTCAGCTTTTAAATTAAGATTTCCTATTTCATAGATCGCAGCGGCATGGTGTACTCCATCGCTATATAATTCGTTGGCCGTAGGAGCTCGCCATGCTAAGGCTAAACTAGACTTATAATTCCAGTTTGAATTAATTCGGCGGGCAACACCTAAGGAGCCTGATATATTGTGAAAACTTCTTGAATCTTCCAGCAGATATTGCTGAGGAACGGAAGATTGATTGTCCATATATTTATACCGATATCCTGCAGCATCAAAATAACGGAAATCATATCGCCATCCAGCCTCCAATATCCATTTATCCAAAGATATTTGGTGTATTCCAAAAATACCTGCAGTGTAATAATCGAAATTTGGAATGATTGGAGTAGTTCCTGTTCCACTGATATTATTGTTCACCTGATTTCCTAAATTCAACCCTAAAGTATTCTGGCCGGATTTTAAGATTAGCTCTAATTGTTGGGTGTTAAGAACCATATCAGACATAGGAACATCATCAGAAACAGCTCTTCTCATATCGAATTCCTGTCTATGGTTGTTTTGAAAGGAATATTGAGCTTCAATTTGCCAATTATTTTTAAGAGTGCGTTGAAACCTGAGCTTTCCTAATTGATGGCTAACCTTTTGTTTTGGAGCATTGATTTGGTAGCTGAAACTATATTTTTCAAAAGGCTCTCCATTTTCTATTCTTGCATATATATCTTCGATACTACCGATATGTGCGCCATAAAATACACATAGCTCGGTAGAGAACCTGCTGTAATAAGCTTCGAAGAAATTATTCTTTTTGCGATACTGCACTGAACCAGAAAAATTCAATTCCTCAAGCCCTGTATTTCCTAAATTATAATTAGCGGTCTTGCTATCACCAAGTTTTTTACCAGAGCCTTGGATCTTCCATGCCAATTGGGGTATGGCTTCAATTCCACCCTGAAGTTGAATGTTTGCTGTTGCACCTCTTCCGTTCGACT
>JBEBTR010000244.1:0-3588 GCA_040393725.1 Sphingobacterium endophyticum
ATTAGCGTAATTATAGACTGCTTCTTTGCTTTCAAGTACTGAACTGCCCATAAGGTATTCATCAACCTTCCTAGCACATTCCCTTCCCTCAGAAATCGCCCAAACCACCAATGATTGTCCTCTTCTCATATCGCCTGCTACAAATATTTTATCTTGGTTGGTTTTGAATTCCGTTTCTGTTGCTTCTACATTGCCTCGATCATTAATTTTTACACCCAAATCCTTAAGTAAACCTTCGTGTTGAGGATGTAAGAAACCCATTGCTAATGTAACGAGCTCAGTTTCTATTTCGCGCTCCGACCCTGCAACTTCTTTGAATGAAATAGGCCTTCCAGTAGGATCTAATTCCCATTCCAAATCCACAACCAAAGCGGCCCTTAGGTTTCCGTTTTCATCTCCTAAGAATTCTTTTGTGCTGATGCTCCAATGTCTTTGGCAGCCTTCCTCATGTGAAGTTGTAGTTTTTAATAACATAGGATAGCTAGGCCATGGCATAGCTTCTGTTCGTGCTGTCGGAGGTGTAGGCATTAACTCAAATTGAGTTACAGACTTCGCACCATGTCTGTTGGAAGTGCCGACACAGTCTGACCCTGTATCACCACCACCGATTACCAGCACGTTCTTATCTTTAGCATGAATTTCCACAACATCAATGGGTGAATTGCCCACTCTTTTATTCTGCTGCTTAAGGAATTCCATAGCATAGTGTACTCCATTTAACTCTCTTCCTGGAATATTTAAATTTCTAGGAATGGTTGAGCCTCCAGCTAAGACAATTGCATCATATCCCTCTAATTCACTTGTTGGTACGTTTGATCCAACCTCTGAATTTGTTTTAAATTCAACACCCGATTCTTCCATGACCTCAATTCGACGATCAATTATAGATTTGTCAAGTTTAAAATCCGGAATGCCATATCTTAATAAACCGCCAACTTTATCGTCCCTTTCATATACGACTACATCATGGCCAGCCTTATTTAGCTGGGCTGCGGCAGCAAGCCCTGAAGGACCTGAACCAATGACTGCAACACGTTTGCCAGTTTTTAAAAAACTCTTATTGGGTTTTACAAAACCTTTTTTAAAGGCTATTTCAATGATATGTTTTTCTATCTCCTCAATTGCTACTGGATTCTTATTTATTCCTAATACACATGCAGATTCGCATGGTGCAGGACAAATCCTTCCTGTAAATTCGGGGAAATTATTTGTTGATGAAAGAATGTTATAAGCCTCTTCCCAATTGCCATCATAAACGGCATCATTAAACTCAGGAATAACATTTCCTAACGGACAGCCTGAATGACAAAACGGAATGCCACAATTCATACAACGAGCTGCCTGATTGTTAAGTTGATCCTCGGTGAATGAACGGACAAATTCTTGATAATTTTGTTTTCTGCTCTCCACAGTATCCTTTTGAGGAAGAGCTCTTTCAAATTCTAAAAATCCTGTTGGTTTTCCCATGATGATGTTCCTCCTTAATTATACTGTTACTAATTTTTTCTTTAATACATTCTTGTATTCCCTCGGGAATACTTTAATAAACCTATTCTTCTCAGAAGCCCAATGGGTTAGAATGTAATTTGCCCTTTCACTATTCGTAAGGTGAATATGTTTTTTCAATAAAGCGATGATAGCAGTTTCATCTTCTGTCTCAAGTGGATCAAGGTCTACCATTTCTTTATTACAGTTTTCTTTAAAAGTTCCTGCGATATCGTAAATCCAAGCTATTCCACCACTCATACCTGCTGCAAAGTTTCTTCCTGTTTCTCCTAAAATAAGTGCTTGACCGCCGGTCATATATTCACAACCGTGATCGCCTACTCCCTCAACCACTGCAGTAGCTCCTGAGTTTCTTACAGCAAATCTCTCACCTGCTTTACCATTAATAAATAGATGTCCTGAAGTAGCACCATATAAGGCCACATTACCTATAATAATATTATCTTGAGGAACCAAGGTACTTTCTTTTGCAGGGTATATCGCTAATTGTGCGCCTGATAGGCCTTTGCCTACATAGTCATTTGCTTCTCCTTCAAGCTCAAAAGAAATTCCTTTTGTATTAAATGCACCAAATGATTGCCCAGCAGAACCTTCAAACTTGAAGTTTATACTATTGTCCGGTAGACCTTCTGATCCATAAATCTTTGAAATTTCATTCGACAACATCGTTCCGATTGTACGATCCGTGTTCTTCACCTTGAAGGTTCCAAAAACCGGTGTTTTAGCTTCTAATGCTAATTTAGATTGTGTCAATAAACCCCAGTCTAAAATCATACTCATGCCATGGTCTTGCTCTTCGGTGTTATATAAAGTCTCTCCTTGGGAATTGGCAACATGAAGAATCCCTGAAAAGTCAATTTTGTTTACTTTCCAATGCTCTAAGTTTTCACGTTTTTTCAAGAACTGAGCCTTTCCAACCATTTCATTGATTGATCTAAAGCCTAATTCTGCCATTATCTCACGCATTTCCTCCGCCAAGAATTGGAAAAGATTCACTACATCTTCTGGTTTTCCTGAAAATAGTTTCCTTAATTCCGGGTCTTGTGTCGCTACACCGACAGGACATGTATTCAAATGACATTTTCGCATCATTATACAACCTCCAGCGACTAAAGCTGCAGTTGCAACACCCCACTCTTCCGCTCCTAATAAAGTTGCAATAACAAGATCGCGTCCAGTTTTCATCTGTCCATCCGCTTGCAATACCACTCGGCTGCGAAGTTTATTTTGAACCAATGTTTGATGAGCTTCAGCTAAACCCAGTTCCCATGGCAATCCAGCATGTTTAATGGAGCTAATTGGAGAGGCTCCAGTACCGCCATCATAGCCTGCAATCAATATTACATCCGCATGTGCCTTGGCAACTCCTGCTGCTATAGTACCAACCCCTGCTTTTGAAACCAATTTAACGTTGATTCTTGCTTGTCGATTTGCATTCTTTAAATCGAAAATTAATTGCGCTAAATCCTCAATCGAATAAATGTCATGGTGAGGAGGAGGTGAAATTAATCCAACCCCAGGCGTAGAGTGACGAACTTTTGCAATCCAGTCATCAACTTTATGCCCCGGCAATTGCCCTCCCTCTCCAGGTTTTGCACCTTGAGCCATCTTAATTTGTATCTCATCCGCTTGGGTTAAATAATTTGAAGTAACCCCAAAACGAGCTGATGCGACTTGCTTAATCGCTGAGCGCATTGAATCCCCATTCGGTAATTTTTGATAGCGCATCTCATCTTCACCTCCTTCTCCAGTATTGGATTTTCCTCCAATTCTATTCATAGCTATCGCTAGGGTACTATGTGCCTCATGGGAAATAGAACCAAAAGACATTGCGCCTGTTGCAAATCTTTTCATGATTTCGCTTGCTGGCTCCACTTGATCAATAGGAATAGCGCTACGATGTTTTGCAAAGTCCAACAATCCCCTTAGCGTGAACATGCGTTCTTTTTGATTATTAATGTGGGATGCATATTTTTTATAGGTCGTGAAGTCACCTGTCCTACAAGCTTGTTGAAGCAAATGAACAGTTTGTGGGTTCCATAAATGACCTTCACCCCTTCTTTTCCATTGATATATTCCTCC
>JBEBTR010000245.1:0-3550 GCA_040393725.1 Sphingobacterium endophyticum
GAATCAATGAACAGAAGGCAAGAGAGATCATCTGCTCCGCAAAGACAACAACGTCAACCAAGAGCAGAACAGCCACGTCCTCAACAACAAAACAGAGTGTTCCAAACGCGCAGTTCGGGTGCTGGTCAAAGTCGTCCCTCAGTTGAACGTAGTTCAAGAAATGAATCTAGAGGTCAAGCAAGACCTCAGTCTAGCCAACGCGCAGAGGGCGGAAATGGCAGAGGAAATAGAGGATAAAATTTATATTTAGTTGAAACAAATTGTTTAGGCGGGTTGAAAATATTCAATCCGCCTTTGTTTTGTTCTATATAAAAAAGCATTTTTGTGCCTGCTTTTTGTTAACTTCAATAAAGCACTAGCAAAATTTTAAAAAGGAATGGCAAAACTCACCTCCATTTTAGACAATGATTTTTATAAGTTTACAATGCAATATGCAGTTGTAAAACTTTTCCCAAAAGCAAAAGCGAGATATCAATTTATTAACCGCGGAAAGCATAAATTTCCTGAAGGATTTGCTGAAAAATTAAGAGAGGCTGTTAATCAGCTAGCTAACTTAAAATTAACGGTAGCAGAGAAAAAATTTTTCGCAAAAACATGCCCATATATCGACCCAACTTATTTTGACTTTCTACAGGGCTACCATTATGACCCTGATGAAGTGAAAATCACCCAAGAAGGGCCGGAATTAACCGTAAAAGTCGAAGGTTATTGGTATCGAACGATTCTTTGGGAAGTCCCATTGATGGCATTGATCTGCGAAACTTATTATGAAATGACCGGCCAACAGCGTGTGGACGATGCTGAAGTCATGAAAATCGTCAATGACAAAATGGATAAGTATGATAAGCTTAATATTACCATTGCAGATTTTGGCACCCGAAGAAGGCATTCTTATGCAGTACATGATTTAGTCATCAAAGCTTTAAAAGACCATCCTTCAAAAACATTTATTGGAACAAGCAATGTGCATTTTGCAATGAAATATCATACCAAACCTATCGGCACCCATGCCCATGAATGGTTTATGTTCCATGCTGCAAAATATGGCTACAAAATGGCCAACCTTTTGGGATTAGAAAACTGGTCGGATGTATACCGTGGCGATCTTGGAATTGCTCTTTCTGACACCTATACTACCGAAGTATTCTTTAAACAATTTGACAAAAAATTGAGCAAACTATTTGATGGAGTTAGGCATGACAGCGGAGATCCAATTGAGTTTGCGCAAAAAACTATTGATCATTACAATAGCAAAGGAATTAATCCCTTAAATAAAACAATCATATTCTCTGATGGACTAGACTACGATAAAGTAGTTAAGATCGTTAATTTCTCCCAAGGCAAAATTGGCCATTCATTCGGTATAGGTACTGATTTCACAAACGATGTCGGATTAGCCAGGATGAATATCGTAATTAAAATGACTGAAGCATTTCCTGATGAAGGTGAATGGACTCCGGTCATCAAATTATCCGATGAACCGAATAAACATACTGGTGATCCAGAAGAAATTAAAATGGCTAAACGATTTTTAAATATTCCAACCAATGATTAGGGACGTATACGGAGAGGCACTTTATGACTATCATGGATTAGGCAAGCTTAACGAACCTTTGCTCCTTCACAGCAGCTATGGTGACATCGAAGAGATGCCAATCGAAGTATTTTTTAGAGAGGAAGATGATATTCCTGAACTGGAATATATTGCCTTATCTCTCTGCGACGGAAAAGTCCTCGATGTAGGTGCCGGTGCTGGAGTCCAAGCCCTTTACCTACAGGATAAAGGTTTTGAAGTGGATGCCATGGAAATATCTGAAACTGCCTGCAAAATCATGGAGAAAAGAGGTGTTAAACATGTTATTCATGCCGACTTCTTTCAATTCAACGATAAAAAATATGACACCCTCCTATTTCTAATGAATGGAATCGGAATTGCACAGACAATCGAAGGCTTCCGAAAATTGCTTCAGCATTCCAAGTCTTTAATGACGGATCGTGGTCAGTTAATTTTTGATAGTTCTGACATTTCATATCTCTATGAAGAATATCGCATCCCAAGACCTGAACATTATTTTGGAGAAATCAATTTTCAATATGAATACAAAGGAAACTTGGGTCAACCCTTTAATTGGCTCTACATAGATCAAAAGACATTGATCAAAATTGCCCATGAGGAAAATTGGGTAGTACAGATTTTATTCGAAGATGACAATGACCAATATTTAGTTAGGATGGAACCGAGGAAAGATGATCTTTCCGATATTTCTGAATCTTAAATCTAAAAACAACGGAAAAAAATATACATCATATAAAATAAAAAATCCCGAATTTTCATCGGGATTTTTTATTGTTTTTTAGTCGATATATTCGAAACCGACATATGGAACTAAGACTTCTGGTATTTTAATTCCTTTTTCAGTTTGATTATTCTCCAATAGTGTAGCCACAATTCTAGGTAATGCTAATGCTGAGCCATTTAGTGTATGTGCTAATTGGGTTTTACCATCTTCACCTTTAAATCGAACTTTAAGCCTATTCGCTTGGTATGTTTCAAAATTGGAAACCGACGAAACTTCTAACCAACGTTCTTGAGCTGCAGAATAAGTTTCCATATCATAAGTCATGGCTGAAGTAAAACTCATATCCCCACCACAAAGACGTAATACACGATATGGCAATCCCAATTTCTGCAATAACGATTGTACATAGCTGCTCATTTCCTCTAGGGTTTCGTAAGATTTCTCAGGATTTACAATCTGTACCAATTCGACTTTATCAAATTGATGCAACCTGTTTAATCCACGTACATGCGCCCCATAAGAACCTGCCTCTCTACGGAAACATGGTGTATATCCACAATGTTTAATAGGAAAATCCTCACTTTTAACAATCGTATCACGATATATATTCGTAATCGGAACTTCAGCTGTTGGTATTAAGTAAAAATCATCATTAACAACATGGTACATCTGTCCTTCTTTATCAGGTAGCTGACCAGTAGCATATGCTGAATCTTCATTAACTACAATAGGAACCTGTACCTCACGATAACCCATCTTTGCTGCTTCATCTAGGAAAAAGTTGATCAAGCCACGTTGTAAACGAGCCCCTTTACCTTTGTAAACAGGAAAACCAGCACCTGTAATTTTGGTACCTAGTTCAAAATCAATGATGTCATATTTTGCTGCTAATTCCCAGTGAGGCATTGCTCCGGCAGGCAATTGAGGAACGGATCCATTTTCAAGAACCACCTCATTATCTTCAGCTGCAACTCCTCTTGGAACTAATTTATTAGGCAGGTTAGGCAATTGAATCAATTTATCATGCAATTCCTTTTCTATTTTATCTAATGAGTCAGTAAGTTCCTTTATTTGCTCCTTATATGATGCAGATCGCGATTTAATTGCTTCAGCTTCCTCTTTCTTTCCTTGACGCATCAAGTCTCCAATTTGCTTAGCGGACGAATTTGCCTCAGCTGCAATAGAGTCAGATTGATTTTGTGTTTTGCGACGTTGTTCGTCTAAAGCAATGATCTGATCGACCAATTCTA
>JBEBTR010000246.1:0-3549 GCA_040393725.1 Sphingobacterium endophyticum
TTGGAGTAAACACTATCTAGAACCTGTTGGTCGATGCTACGGTCCCCCCCATCTGGACGTGGTGGTGGATCAATTTCCTTAACATCTTTTTTACAACCGATTATTGAAACTATTGTTAATAATACCAATAGCTTTCCTAGAAGCGTGTTTTTCATTCGTATAAATAAGAGAAATCAAATCATACAAATTTGATTCCAATGATTGACTCAAATTTTTAAGGAAAGATTAATTCTGCAATGGCAATCTTGGCAATCTTTGCTCAGAAAATTTGTACATATTCTTTCTGTACTGATTTACATCCGGCTGGGAAGGTGTTTGAATTCTTTCGGCAGCAGTTTTTGTACTTCTTGCCGAAGCTTTTGCAGAATAACTTCCAGTAGCGATATGATCCAGTGCAGTGGCCAGCAGGGACTCATTTTGTTCACCCAATTGCGTTAAGAAACCATCACGTGCATCAGATTTAGTACCTTTTAAACCATTAAAATAATCACCAAAACCATCCTTATTAAGCATTTGGAAGGAAGTAATATATAAATCGGCGTATTCATCAACTACTGGATATCCAAAGAATCCAACTGGTTTCCCGTAAGTTCCTCTGCCGTTTGTTGTGATAATTTCCACATTCATATAAGGTTTAAGAACATTGATTACTAATTCACTTGCAGAAGCAGTTCCTGTTGTTCCTAAGAAATAAACTCTAGATAAATTTAAGCTATTGGTTTTATTAAAATTGACAGACCTAAAAGGAGCTTTCGGGTTTGACTCATCAACCCAACCAGCTTCGACTAAATTCTTATTTACTTTATAGTCGTACATTTTTCCTTTAGCAGTAGCCGTCGGAGCGATGAGATTTGCTAATAGTTCAGCAGAACTAGTTGAACCGCCGCCGTTATATCTTAAATCGACCACCAATTCATTGACGTTTGCTGTTTCAAATTCTTTGAAAGCATTAATCATTGCCGTATAATAGGCATTCGTACCCGATTGACTATAAACATTAACAAAGGATGTATAAAATAAATAACCTACCTTTTTATTTCCTACGGTAAAAATTTTCTTGATTAATATAGGATCAATATTATAGGCATTAGCAGTCACTGATATCGTCTGGGTTTTTGTTTCACCTGCTGCTTGAACCACTAAACTCAGCGTCCCTTCGCCATTAATTAACTTATAAAAGTTTTTGAAATTCTGTTTTTCATCCGTAGCATAATCCAAATTTGAATCACCATTTATACTTACGATTCTCATTCCACGTTTCAAACCAGCTTTTTCGGCAGGCGAATTTTTTTGAACCAATTTTATATACAACTTTGTTTCCTCATTGTTATTTTGATCAACGGTCGTCAAATAAATTGGCGTAGCACCTGTTTCCTTATAAACACCTTGTTGGATTTCTTCACTAACCGTTCCTGCACGATCGACAAAACTAAATCGATCATCAGTGGCATATTTTCTCAGGGCGTCTAATACTTCTTCCGAAGTCTTATAAGGATTTGTAAAGGCTTTTAAATCTGCATCCCCTTTAGCATCCACCTTAGGTTGTGGAAGTTTATCCTCCCAAAGGGAAAAAACTAAGGAATAATAGTAAGTTGAATCTCTTAAGAGGATCTCTTTTTCTTCATCAACAGGTTTGTCAGTTGGTTGAACTGAATCTTTTTTACAGCTAGTTCCAAACAAACAGGAAGCTAATGCAGCAGCTAACAGAAATTTTTTCATCATTATTTAGATAAATTGTCTTCAATGAAAATCAAATCACTTTCTGTTAGATGATTTTCAGAAGCAATATAACTAAATGGTTCAATATTTCTAAAGTTTAACTCGTCGACAAAATAAATTTTTACATTCTTATCGAAGCCTTGCCAATCAATGTGTTTCAGTTTATTCAGCTGCAATACAGGATTACCTTTAGTAAGAATAGCTATATTGGCTCCTCTTTCAATAATAGAAGCAAATAATAGCTTAATCTCATTATATAAGAATAATTTCAAAGGTAAGTGGCCATTTGCCATCAATCGTTCAAAATTTTCTCGGTAATCATTCAAGAAATTGAATTTTTCAGCTGTTTTGCTGTACACAACTTCCTCTCCTTTCTCCAAGTAAGTTTCCTTCATAAACTCGATCATTTCTGAAGCTATTGGCCTAGCTTCAGTAAACTCCACGAATTGTGCAAACAAATAATATATTTGTAACAAATAATCTTTTTTGGGAAATAGAACATCGTCAATTTCAAAAAGAAATAATTTTTTATTTTGAGGGATTTGTGAAAAATCTATCATTTTTTTAAATAGTACATAAGGCTAAATCATCTCCTTCATCAGCTAGGGCAAATAATCCACTAATTTTAATTCCTAAATCTTTATCAGAGATCAAACTTTTACCATCTTGACAAAGAATTAAATCAACAGAAGATGATGGGTTTTCCAGCACAAATATTTCATTCAAATTCTCTTGGTTTGGTGCCAAAATATGGATTCCATATTCTTCAAATAAAACGTTTGCTGAGCTCAGAGACTGGATTTCAGATAACCCTAAAGGTAAAATGCAGTCAATTTGGTTGTCTAAGCATAGTTTTAAGGCTTCATGGGCAAATGTCGGATTTACCCCTGTAGGGATTTTTTGGTAGTTAGCAGCTAAAAAAGTAGGCACCTCCTCTGATGTGGCAAATATAATTTGAAAATGAGGAGCTAGAATTTTATAGAGTCTTTGAGCCAAAGGCCTCGTTCCAAAAGTGATCAGTAATTTTTGCATATTAATAGATTAATCCATCTCTCATATGAATTGTTCGATCTGAGATTCTGGCTAATTCCTCATTATGGGTAACAATAATAAACGTTTGTTGCATTTTTTCCCTCAATTCAAAGAAAAGCTGATGTAATGCAGTTGCATTTTCAGAATCTAAGTTTCCTGAAGGTTCATCAGCTAAGATTAATGTAGGGTTATTGATTAATGCTCGAGCAACCGATACGCGTTGTTGTTCACCACCTGACATCGCAGCTGGCTTATGATTTGCCCTATGTTCAACACCTAGTATACCTAATAATTCCATTGCTCTATTTTCAACAGACTTTTTATCATTTCCAGCGATAAATCCAGGAATACAAACATTTTCTAGTGCGGTAAATTCAGGTAGCAGATGATGAAATTGAAACACAAATCCAATATGTTTATTTCTGAAGTCACTCAATTGTTTTTCATTTAATGCAAAAACGTCTTCACCTTCGATAAGGACAGTTCCTTTATCGGGTTTATCCAGTGTTCCAATAATATGTAACAGGGTACTTTTACCGGCACCAGAAGCCCCAACAATTGAAACAATCTCTCCTTTTTTGACAGAGATACTGACACCTTTCAGAATTTCAAGGTCAGCGTAGGACTTAAAAATATTATTGGCCTTTAAGATCATATTGCGAAAATAATAAAAAACAAAAACAAGTAGTTGAAATGGAAATATAATAAATAGTGTACGATTGAAATTAGCGCAATTTAATCGTAATAATAACTTGTCCCTTCCGAATAAATACGCTATTTTTACAGCAAATTTTTTTA
>JBEBTR010000247.1:0-3534 GCA_040393725.1 Sphingobacterium endophyticum
CAAGACAAACGGCACCAAAAACCGTCGTACTACCATTATACTATTGGGCAAACTATTTTTGTTTTATCGCTAGGTTGTTCCCTTTTGACGATGCAAATATACGCCGAGTTTTCTAATCTGCAAATAAAAAATAACCTTAATTATTAAATCTACTGATTTTCAGAACAATATTTTTTCATTAATTCTTTATCCTGGGGGTACTAAGACTTGTTTCTCCATTTTTGATCCCACAAATTAGAAACTATTTGTTTATTTATAATTTGTAATCCTTATTTTCGAAGCATATTTTTTAGAAAAACCTTCTATTTTTTAGTATGAATTATAAAAAGATCAATAACCTGTTAGGTTGGGCAGTAGGACTTATAGCTTTAATAACCTATGTATTGACCCTTGAAAAGACTACGAGTTGGTGGGATACAGGTGAATTTATTGCTTCGGCATATAAGTTACAAATCGTACATCAACCCGGTGCTCCATTGTTTTTAATGATCCAAAACTTATTTTCCAACTTTGCAATGGGTGATAATACTCGTATTGCTTATTGGATGAATATTGGTGCAGCTGTTTGTAGTGCTTTAACAATTACCTTCCTTTTTTGGACGATAACAGCTTTGGCAAAAAAAGCCTATGTAAATTTTTCCAAAGAAAATACAATTTCCGATAGCAATATTATCAAAATTATGGGTGCTGGAGTGGTAGGAGCATTGGCTTATACTTTCTCAGATACCTTTTGGTTCTCTGCTGTAGAATCTGAAGTTTACGCCATGTCTTCCTTATGTACTGCTGTTGTTTTCTGGGCAATTCTGAAATGGGAAGCTATTGCCGATGAACCTGGTGCTGACAGATGGTTAATTCTGATAGCTTACGTAATGGGTCTTTCTATTGGAGTCCATTTACTAAACTTATTGGTTATCCCAGCTATCGCGTTAGTGATCTATTTTAGAAGAACGAATACCGTTACTGGAAAAGGTGTTGCAAAAGCATTAATTATTGGAGTAATTGTGCTTGCTGTTGTCCTTTGGGGTGTAATCCAATTCTTAATTAAGTTTGCAGCTTTCTCTGACCTATTCTTCGTTAATACACTTGGTCTGGGTTTTGGGTCGGGAGCAACTTTCTTCGCGTTGCTTGTTGCCGGTCTGTTAATCTTCGGAATTTGGTATTCATGGAAAAATGTAAAACCAATCTTAAATATTTCTTTGTTAAGTTTAGCTTTTGTCAT
Organism: Sphingobacterium endophyticum; assembly: GCA_040393725.1. GTDB lineage: Bacteria > Bacteroidota > Bacteroidia > Sphingobacteriales > Sphingobacteriaceae > Sphingobacterium > Sphingobacterium endophyticum_A. Next base: position 1,220 of record JBEBTR010000247.1, read on the forward strand.
CTTTGGATATAGTTCTTTCACCATGATTCTTGTCCGGGCTAAAGCCAATCCTACACTAAATAACTCGGATCCTGATAATGTCTTTACTTTCTTGAGTTACTTGAACCGTGAACAATATGGTGATGAACCTTTGTTAAAAGGTAGATATTTTGACGCTAAACCTACTGATGTATTTGAAACTGGAAACATCTACCGTAAGGATGGGGATAAATATGTTGTGGCTAAAAAGAAATTCGATTATACTTGGAGCCATAGTACTTTGTTCCCTCGTATTTATTCTGATAAACACGAATCTTATTATAGAGAATTTCTTAAACTAGGTCCTGATGAACAGCCTACAATGGCCGATAACTTGAAATTCTTTTTCGGATATCAAATTGGTCAGATGTACAGTAGGTATTTTATGTGGAATTTTGTTGGTCGTCAAAATGACCAACAGGGCCAAGGCTCCTTCACTGAAGGTAACTGGATTTCCGGAATCAAGCCAATTGATAATGCGCTAATCGGTGGACAATATGCTCTACCTACATCAGAAAAAGAAAACGCTGGCCGAAACACCTATTTCTTCCTGCCTTTAATCCTTGGGATACTAGGTGCTGTATGGCAGTTTAAAATGAAACAACGTGATGCTTCTGTGGTTGCGCTGTTATTCTTCTTTACAGGCTTAGCCATTGTACTTTACCTAAATCAAACCCCTTTACAGCCGAGAGAACGTGATTATGCTTATGCTGGATCCTTTTATGCTTTTTGTATTTGGGTAGGAATGGGCGTAATCTGGATTGCAGACTTACTTTCTAAAAAAATAAACGCGAAAAATGCTGCAATAGGTGCTACAGCAGTAGCATTATTATGCGGTCCAGTCCTTATGGCAAGCCAGAACTGGAACGACCATGACCGCTCTGAGAAATTCTTAGCACGTGATATGGCAAAGAATTATTTAGAATCTTGTGCCCCTAATGCTATTCTCTTTAGTTATGGAGATAATGATACCTATCCTTTATGGTATGTGCAAGAAGTAGAAGGTTTCCGTACCGATGTACGCGTTGTAAACTTAAGTTTATTAAGTGCTGATTGGTATATGAAGCAAATGATGCATAAGGTAAATGATGCTGACGCTCTTCCATTAAATATTGATCCTGAAAAAATTAAAGATGGTGTTCGTGATGTAATTTATTTCAGCGAAATGAATATCCCTGGATATGTTGATGTTGAAGATTTATTACAAATTATGCTTTCTGATGATCAACAATATAAAGTGCAATTACAAAGCGGTGATTGGGCAAACATTCTTCCAACTAAGAAAATGCAATTGAAAGTTGATAAGCAAGCTGTGGTTGCCAATAAGGTAGTTCCTAAAGAATGGGAAGACGCAATTGTAGATACCATGCAGTGGAACTATAGCAGTGGAATTGTTAGCAGGGCTGACCTTTCTATTTTGGCTCTTCTTGCTAATAATAATTGGAAACGTCCAATTTATTTTACAACGACAACGCCAGAAGAAAACTTTATTGGCTTGGATAAATACCTTGTTTCGGAAGGTTTTGCTATGCGTTTAATGCCTGTCGCAATTGCTGCAGAAGGTGATATGGCAAGTCCAATTACAGATGTGGAAGGAACTTACAACAATGTAATCAATAAATATAAATGGGGAAATATCGCTAATGCCAAGTATTTAGACCCAGATTCATATCGGTATATTAGTATGTATGCGGGTTCAATTTTTGGCGAAACTGCTCAGAACCTATTGGCAATGGGTAAAACCAATGAAGCTAAAAAATTGGTCGTGAATGCCTACGAGAATTTGCCTAAGCGTGCTTATTTGATGTCTGAAGTTTTCTCATATACAAGCCTTGTTGATGCAATGTATAAAACCGGTGAAACGCAAAAAGCTAATGAGATTGTGAAAAGAAATCTACAGTTTCTTCGAGAGAATATGGCATATTATATGAACATTGCCGAGACTAAACCCAACTTGGAATTCAGAAATATGAGATTTGGCTTAGCTTCTATTCAAAATTATCAAAGAGTTCTGACTGATGCTAAACAACAGGATTTGTTGAAAGAGGTAAATCAAATCTTTGAAACTTATAGACCATTATTTGAAGCAAGTAATCAATAAGATTACTTGACATTAATAATAAAGCCTATGCAAATTTTTGCATAGGCTTTTTTTGTTCTACACCATTATTTACCTAAACAGTAGTTTTTATTTCCCAATTTGAACCGTCTTAAATTACGATTTTCGGAAAAAATGCCTTATTTTTGCCTAAATAAATCCATAGATGAAACAATCGATATTATTAGATGGACCGAAG
>JBEBTR010000248.1:0-3500 GCA_040393725.1 Sphingobacterium endophyticum
AGATTTCCTACGCTGGGGCCTTTTGGTTAGATGAGAGACATAAGACATTAGACATTAGACATTAGACATAAGACATTAGAGCCTGTAAAGCTTCCTAGTTAGCAACCAAACATTGAGTCTAACTGCTAATTACTAACTACTATCAAAAGACAAAAATAAAAGAGCCAATAAAGCTTCTCAATTAGGAAACTTTATTGGCTCTTTTGTCTATTGTCTTATGTCTTATGTCTTACGTCTTTTAACTATCTTTATCCATGAAACTTAAAAAAATCGTTGTATTCTGTGCGTCGAGTCCTGGTCATGGCTCTGGGTTTATTGAGGCAGCTCGAGTAGTTGGGAAGGTTTTTGCGGATAAAGGAATTACTTTGGTGTATGGTGGTGGGAGAGTTGGTTTAATGGGAGCGGTTGCTGATGCAGCCATGGAAAATCAGGGTCAGGTGATTGGGGTAATACCACAATTCTTGAACAGCAAAGAGATCGGTCACAGTGGGATAACCCAATTGATTGAGGTTGATACGATGCATGAACGTAAAGCTAAAATGAATGCATTATGTGATGGGGTAATTGCTTTGCCAGGCGGATTTGGAACGATGGAAGAACTATTTGAAATGACCACATGGGGACAGCTGGGGCTGCATAAAAAACCTATTGGTATTTTGAATGTCAATGGTTTTTATGATCATTTTATAGCCTTTATACAGCACATGGTAGATACCGGACTGTTAAAGGAGGAAAATCAAAAAATGATTCTATATTCCGATAATATTGAAGATTTATTGGAACAAATGGAAGCTTATGAAGCTCCACCTGTTCCAAAATGGCTGAATATACAACGGTCTTAATGGACTATTTCTTGAATGGAAAATATCCCTTGGCATTGTAATAACAGATGTCCTGAATGATTTTTCCAATCCACTTGATGTCATGTGGAAGTTCGCCGTTGACGATGTCTTCCGCAAAAATATTGCATAATAATCTTCTGAAGTATTCATGGCGAGGGAAGGATAAAAAGCTCCTTGAATCGGTCAACATACCTACAAATCGACTGATCAACCCAATGTTGGATAAACTATTGATCTGTTTGGTCATGCCATCTTTTTGGTCATGGTACCACCAGGCAGATCCATATTGGATTTTACCTGCGATTGAACCATCATTAAAATTGCCGCACATCGCCGCAAATAAATCGTTGTCCGAGGCATTCAAATTGTATAAAATCGTTTTGCCCAACTGACCTTTTTCCGATAGTTTCCCCAAAAATTTAACAAGACCCAGGCCTTGGCTATAATCACCGATACTATCAAAACCAGTATCAGGGCCTAATTTTTTCAGCGCCGCAGCATTTGTATTTCTAAATGCACCAACATGAAATTGCTGAACCCAATTCTTTTCATTATCCCATTCTGCAAAATATATCAACAATGCAGATTTAAACTTATTTGTTTCTTCATTATTTAAAGCTTTCCCAGACCTAACCTTTTGGAAGATGGCGCTAATTTCTGATTCGGTATAATCATCTGCATAGAGGTGACTTAGGCCATGGTCAGAAACACAGCAGCCATTTTCGGCAAAATAATCATGTCTCGATTTTAATGCCTCGATATAACTTTTGAAATCCTGAATTTCCGTATTGCAAACCTCCGCCAATTTGTCCACGTATTGGTTGAATGCCTCCGTATTTTCGGGACTCATAGCTTTATCAGGTCTGAATGCCGGAAACATGTCAAATCCTCCCGGTTTCTGAGCATATGCTTGATGGTATTCCAATGAATCTATTGGGTCATCAGTTGTACAAATGGTTTCAACTTTCATTTGCTGCAATAGCCCATGCACCGACATGTCCGGTTTCCCTAAGTCCTGGCTCGCCTTTTCGTATATAGCATCTGCATTTTCTCCTGATAGAAGGTCCTGTATTCCAAAGTAGCGTTGTAGCTCTAAATGAGTCCAATGGTAGAGCGGATTTCTAAGAGTATACGGTACAGTTTCTGCCCATTTCTTAAATTTCTCTTGATCAGTTCCCGAACCGGTAATAAATTTTTCATCAATTCCATTTGCCCTCATGGCTCTCCATTTGTAATGGTCGCCGTGTAGCCAGATTTCCGTAATGTTTGAAAATTGTTTATTGGCAGCGACCTCATTTGGAGGTAAGTGATTATGGTAGTCGATGATGGGTAGGTCCTTAGCAAAGTCGTGGTAGAGTTCTTCAGCAACCTGGCTCTGCAAGAGAAAGTTTTCGTCCAAAAATGGTTTCATGTCCTTTAGATGTATTTTTTTTAAGTTTAGAATTGAGAGTCATTGAAAATAAGGATTTCTCACCTAAAACCTAACAAAAACCTTTAAAAAATGTTATATTTAAAAGTATTAGATTAAAAATTAACCCGACTATCATGAAAACAACCATTTTATTCGCGCTATTATTCATCTGTTCACAAGTTGGATTTAGTCAAAAAAAATTAACCCAGCTTTGGGAATCAAAAGATCAGTTGCCTACCCCTGAATCAGTGCTATATGCTCCTGAGAAATCCGCATTATATGTATCATTAATCGATGGCGATGGTTCTGCCAAAGATGGAAAGGGCGGCATTGCTATCCTGAACATGGACGGTAGTTTGAAAGACGCCACATGGGTACAGGGATTGAATGCACCTAAAGGTTTGGCCATGTACAAGGACTTATTATATGTAGCAGATATTGACGAGGTTGTTGTAATTGATATGATTACGGGCAATGTAATTAATCAAATTAAAGTTCCTGGTGCTCAATTCCTAAATGACGTTACAACCGACAGCAATGGTAAAGTGTACGTTTCAGATACTAGAAAAGGAGAGATCTATTTGATCCATAATAATAAGCCGACCTTATTTATGAAGGATGCAAAAGACGTAAACGGTTTAAGAGTTATTGATGGTTCGCTTTATGCTATGGCTGGTCCTGAGTTATGGAAAATAGAAGCCAACAAAAACTATACAGTTCTTGCGAAAGGGTTACAATTAGGAGGCGATGGATTAGAGCCAGTAGGGGATGGGAGTTTCCTGGTTACTTGTTGGGGAGGATTAATTTACCATATTGGAGCAAACGGTACAGTAACCGAACTTTTAGATGTTCGTGACAAAATGAAAACCGCAGATTTAGGTTATAATCAAAAGGATAAAATTCTATATGTACCCACCTTTTTAAACAATAGCGTAGTTGCTTACCAATTGGATTAAGTTTAAGCTTTTTACACACATAATTATTATGGATTCTAAGGAGACTTAGGATCCATTTTTTTTATAATCATTTTATATGCTCAGGAAGGTTGGACAGGATGGTGCCAGGCTTTGGTGTTACTCGTGTTTTGTTCGTGTTTTGCTCGTGTCTCATCCACAGCTTGTCCAAAAGTTATTCGGAGCTGGTCCGCTTGTGAGCGGACCAGCTGTGGACAATGTCATACCGAGGTGCGGACCAGTCACGAGCAAAACACGACTGAAACACGAAGCAAGGAGGGTATAAGAGGTTTG
>JBEBTR010000249.1:0-3496 GCA_040393725.1 Sphingobacterium endophyticum
CTTAATACAGGGCTGTAGAAGCGGGAGTTTTTAGAAAGATCCTGAATTTTTAAGGTTTTGAGGTCTAATATTCTAATAATATTATAGGTTTGCTTAGCAAATCTTGCATCTTTTCTGATTTCATCCCAGACTAAAAACTGGTCATTTACATGAAAATATGGAGTCAATTGATAGCCAATTTTTACCACAACTTGTTCATGGCTGCCATTGATTTTTCTAATTTCACTGATAAATTCAGGAGATTGAACTAATGTAAAAACTGATTTTGAAGCGTTCGATTGGGGTAAAAAATAGCTGGTCGGATAGCGTTCCCTGTCTTCCAAAATCAGGTCGATTTCCGGTCTTTCGAAGGTCTTTTTCCATGTGTGATTTAAGGAATCCATAGTGGCTTTATACAGCTTTGCACTATTCAGATTTGTCTCCCTTTTTAGCGCAATATTAAAGTTGAAAGGTCGCCATAAATTGGCTCTCATATTCTCTAATATTTTCTCCTTTACAGGGTATCCAAAATGGTTTGTTAAATAGGTATTCATCACATAGCCGGTGAGGTAATAAGTAGGGATGTTGTCTTTGTAAGAACCCAATATATTTTTGCTAAAAGAGTAGTGTTTGTCAGAAAGGATGTTTGTACGGAGAGGCATCATCCATGCGGAACTACGCCCTCTTCCGCCTGCAGAATATTGAGTTTCGATGGATACCGCATCGCCTTCGAAGTACCATGCCGGAAGGTGTAATCCGTATAAAGCAAAGGCCAATTGCTGAAAAAATGGTCCTTGAATTTTACCTGTCAATTTGTCAAATTGTGCTACATGTCTCAGTTCATGTTGAATTAAATTTGGAAGCCATTCCGTGTTATCGCTGACAGGTCCGGGAGTGGAAAACCCTTCTACTTTTCGTGGAGCAAGCTGGGCAAAACCGTTCTGTTCGATATGATTTTCTTGAAGAATTATGGAAATCTTTTTAGGTTTTCTATTTAAATCCTTGCTTGCAAAATTGATCATACTATCTATTTGTTGGGATAGGAGCAGAGCAGATTGTTCCATTTCTACTGGAAATATAAGTTGAAAATTATAGGTGTTTATCTGTCTCCAATTGATCTTAGAATGTGCCTGTTCATTGTCAATTATCTGGGATTTTGTGGTGTGTGTATTTAATGTTAAAATAAGTATGGTTAAACTACTGATAAATAGCTTTTTATAATGATTAAAAAACTTTAAAATATGCATATGCTAAAAATATTAGTACAATTTAACTGTTCTGTGTAAATTTATTGTTTCTATGGTATTCATAAATAATTGATAAAAAGAATATTATGTACAATTATTAATCCATCTTTTTTTTGTGGAAAATAGAGGTTAAAATTGGTATTTATCTCATGTTTGTGATTAAATTAATCGCTTCTTTTTCACTTTGTAAATGTAGCTGAATTTGTTCAATATTTCAAAAAAATAACAGCTGATGATATTTTAAAATGAGTTTTCAATTTATTTGAGATTGCGAAATCAAAAACAAGTAAAATTCATTGCCTCAATTCTGATGTGGGTTTTGTTTAATTTTGAAATTTGTTTTTTACAGATTGGATTTCTCATAATATTGTTGATGTAGTTTATGTTCCATTGGAAATAAAATAATGGGCTAAAATCTTGGTATTTTGAGTTGGATTTTATCACTGTCAAATTGGCTTGTTTTGCTTATTGCTGAGGCTTGATTTTTTTATATCCAACAAATAGAAATCTTAGATTAAAATTTAATTATATTATTATGCCAAAAAAAACGACTTTTGCACAAACGATTTTTGGACCAATGTAGGATAATAAAATAAAGGAGGCGTATGGAAGAATTAGCAATGCTTGTAGCACATGTTGAGGAATTGATTGAACGTGGAGATCAAACCGAGCTTGCGGATTATTTAAACGAACTGAATATTTCGGATGTTGAAGAATTGATCGACGAACTTCCAGAATATGGCCCTTTATTTTTAGAAACTTTAAGTCTTAAAAGAGCGGTAAATGTATTCCGAATTTTAGACTTCCCGACCCAAGAAAGAATCCTCAAAAAATTACCGGCTTCAAAGATTCGAGAGCTCCTAAATGAGATGCCTCCCGATGACCGTACTTCCTTCTTTTCGGAACTGAAAGGAGACGTTGTAAAAAGGTTGATAATTCTCCTTACACCAGAGGAAAGAAAAGAAGCACTTTCACTATTAGGTTATCCTGAAGATTCCGTTGGTCGTCTGATGACGCCTGACTATATCACTGTGAAAGAACATTGGACAATGCCGCGGGTTTTGGATCACATCCGTCGCTACGGTTCAGCTTCAGAAACGATTGATGTTTTGTACGTGATTGATGCTGATGGAAAGTTAATAGATGACGTTAGGATAAAAGACATTTTATTAGCTGAACCTGACAAGGTCGTTGCGGACCTGATTGACAATCGACTGATATCCCTGCATGCGGACGATCCACAAGAAGAAGCGGTAACCATTTTCCGGATGAACAATCGAGTTGCACTTCCTGTGGTTGATGAGCAGGATATCATGTTGGGTATTGTTACGATCGATGATATTCTATGGGTGGCGAATGAAGAGTACACCGAAGACATGCAACGTATTGGTGGTACGGAAGCCTTGGATGAGCCTTACTTGGATGTTTCGATTTGGCACTTGGTAAAGAAAAGAGCGGGATGGCTTATCGTGTTGTTTTTAGGCCAGCTGTTGACTTTTAATGTTCTTCAGCACTATGAGGCTAAGTTCACCACGATTCTTGTCTTGTTGATGCCTGTAATCATGTCTAGTGGGGGGAACTCAGGATCTCAAGCATCCACGCTGATCATTCAAGCGATGGCGATGGGAGAGGTTACATTACGCGATTGGTGGATGGTCATGAAGAGGGAGATCCTCTCGGGATTATTGCTAGGTCTTATTTTGGGTGTACTTGGATTTTTTAGGATCGGGGTAGAAGAAGTCTTTAAAGCGACCTACGGCGATGTATGGTACCTATACGGATTGGCAATTGGCAGCTCCTTGGTTGGGGTTGTGCTCTGGGGTTCCTTGGTAGGATCGATGCTTCCATTTATCCTTAGGAGATTTGGAGCAGACCCGGCAAGTTCATCAGCGCCCTTCGTATCCACGATTGTCGATGTTACAGGGTTGGTGATCTACTTTAGCTTTGCTACCTATATCCTGCGGGATGTCCTGTTCAAATAATTCAATTGGTTCTGAATAACTTGCGATAAATCGCTAAAAAATATTTGCACTTCTCGGTTAAACTTCCGATAATTGCATCACCGAAAACGAAAGGAACGGTTGAAATTCCTGAATAGCTCAGTTGGTTAGAGCATCTGACTGTTAATCAGAGGGTCGCTGGTTCGAGCCCAGCTTCAGGAGCCAAAAAAAGATCTGCAAAACTTGCAGATCTTTTTTTTTGCCCAAGTTCCTCCTTCCATTGAAGATTATTTTCACGTATTAAAGATTTTTTAGTCTAATACCTGGCGA
>JBEBTR010000250.1:0-3476 GCA_040393725.1 Sphingobacterium endophyticum
AACATCTTGCCGAAGCAATTCATTTCAGAAGCTTAGACCGAGAGAATTGGTCAGGATAAAAATCCTTTCCTCTAGATACAGGTTGTAATATTGGGATAGGAAACCTGCGTTTCTTTTTCCATTTCTCATTGTTGTAATAGAATGGTTCCTTGAACAATGGAGTTTCGTCTTTTGAATAATAAGATTTTTTTCCTTCCAACCATACGTATCTTCCTTCATTAAAAGGATAATAATTTGGTATCTCTTCGTTTTGAATGCATTGCTCAAACCATTTTCGATAGGAATCAAAAACAATTTTAACCTTTTTGGGGCAGTTATTGATTTCAATGTTTTCAAGAGTATCATATAGGACCGGCGCTGGGGAATAAGCATCAGTAACTAGCCCATAAGCTATTTTGTCGATAAAATTCAACGCTTTAATTTCTAAGGTCGTAAACGAGGATTTGGGAGAAAATCTTATTGACAATGCATTAGGCTTATAATAATATGGATGTACCATGCCAACATATCTTGTAGTATCCCCTTGAAATTTCAAAAGACATTCAATTAATTGAAGCTTTTCACGATCTCTTAGCTCTTTTTCAAATTGTTCATAAAGGTTTATGTTTATCGAATCATTATCCTTAATAAAAAAAATGTGTATGGAAGCTTTTCCATCTTCCATATTAATTTTTTTCACAGATGGCTGGGCATAGCATAGGCAACAAATTAGTAAAAGACAGCAGGTTAAATATGTTTTCATCTTATCGCATATAATTAATTGAATCTATTAATCCTGGGTTGAGACCTGTCTATTCCCCTCCATAAATTTTTTAATTTCTTGTTTGTTCATTGTCCTTACTCCCATAGAGGTCTGACCTGATTTAGTATTTATTTTCTTATCTTTTGATTTTCTTCGAAAATACAAATTGTTCATAATAATACTTCCTGCCATTGCCGTTTCATAGTTTACATTTAATGTTGGAAGTCCTTCACCATGATCTGCTGAAAAATTTGAATCGCTATATTTTAAGACACTATGTATAGGGCGATTATCATCGTCTATAACTACAATTAAACTTGCATTAGAATAATCAGATACTATATATCCATCGTCATTAGGTATGGCGGTAATGGCATCAGCATTCTCGGAGATATCTACGATTATAATATTTCCTCCAGCTAATGATAAACCATGGCCATTACAGTCAGTGCCTACGCTAGAAGGATCCACCTTTCCTAACTTTTCACCACTCATATTATCATAAGCAAAAACTTCTCTGATCATTTCCCTAAGTGCATTATTTGAATCGTTGAAACTTTCATTTGGAAGTTCAGGGGATGATCAGGAAGACCCTCAAAAAAAGAAAGGTAATGTTATTGGAAATGGCCCAGGTTCAATCATTAGAAAAAATGGTAGAATCCAATTGCTAAAGGGTGACGGTTCGACAGATCCTATTCTTGATAATGTGTATGAAATGGGTATTGGATTCTCGCCCATAGGTATTGTCTTTGATATCAAAGCAGCTATATCTGGAGAAGATATAAGTGGAGAACAACTTTCGCCAATATGGCGATTTGCTGGCTTATTACCTTTTATGTCCGAAGCAAAGAAAGTTCAAAAATTACATCATATATTTAACAGCAATAATGGGCATGCGTTGGAAAGTTTGGTTGAGACGTTTGGTAGCCAAGAAAAAGCATTTGAGGCAGTCGAAGCAGCTGCTAATAAAGCATTGAAAGAAGGTAAATTAGATGTCTTTTCTAAAGGGATTCTTCCAAGCGGCAATTGTGGTAATATAATTAAGATAGGCGGAATGGAAGTTAGGTTAATTGGAGGGCGAATAATAAATGGAAATCAAATAGAAATTTCATCTTTTAGTAGAAAAGGATTATAATGGATCAGTTAAATGTTTTTGAATTAGCACTTCTTTTTGCACTGGCGGAGAATTGCCCAAGTTTGTATACTCATATAGATAAATTGCGTGTTGTTGAAAGAGAATGCACTGGTGTTGGACAGTATATTTTTTTTAAATATAATAATGAGAATGATCTTTTGTTGTTTTCTGAAGATATTTTGTCTAATGATAAGTTGATCGAAATAGTGGGACTTGACGTCGGTTTAGGTTTTGTTGGGAATGCCAATGATGGTAAGTTAATTAATATCGAGATTTTTGTGTACGGATCCGATGATTGGAATTGTGATTATACAGGTTTCCGTCTTAGGGATTTAAGGCTCTCTCGGTGAAAATTATGCAATTTAGCTTATATTTAAAGCCCAATCTTCACCGGATTGGCCTTATTGTTTATTGCGCTTATGCTTTCCTCGCCTTGTAATCCCTTATAAGCGCATCAAGGGGAACTAAAATCTGTTTCTGGTCGTCTTTTGGGCATTAAGGATATATTATTTATTTTCTTATCCCTTGAATTCCTTTTTATAATGCAATTTGTATAAATTAATGTTAAAATGAAAATAGGATATTAACCATGGTTATGCTACTTCTGATAAGTAGCTGTGTGTACTCACAAGAGGCTGAATTTATGAAAGGGAAAAACTATAAAGGTTTTATTTTTCCAAAAGAGCATCCTATTTCTTATTTATTGTCCTTACTCCCTTTTAGGTCTTGTCTGATTTAGTATTACCCAACCATTTTTATTCTTTCCTTGACACTGGTGATTTTTAATATTCACTTACATTTTCCGACTCTAATACCAATGGATGGTATTCATCTCTAATTTCAGAATTTGTCTTAAGATCCCTATACCCAAAACACCATACAAAAGGACTATATAATCTGCTTTTCAATTCGCGATAACTCAACTTTTCAATTTTTACTGTTACATTTTCATCCCACTCATCAGCAAATGCAATTATTATTTTCTGAAGGCTACTACTGCTTAAAGAATCAAAAAAATTAAACAATTTTGGTTGATCGCAAATTTTCTTATCCCATTCAGTGGATATATAATAATCAGAAATTTCATTTATAAGTGGACCCGAATAGAAAGTATCCCCTTTTTCTAAGCTGTCCTCAATAAGAATTCCTGCTTGATACAGGTTGTAATATTTTTTTAACTCAACAACTGCTTTTTCCGCCTCAATCCTATACTCTTCATAGTTCCACTCTATTTTCAGACCATTAATGTTAGCAACTTCTTCAATTAAGCAAATATCATCTTTGCTGTATACTCCTAAAATTATTACATCCATTATCGTTTCCCTTTTGGTATAATAGAATACCCTCGTAAATATAAGATTTCCAGCCCTCTTTTATATTGTTCATATATAGACCTTGAATCAATCTCGGGTGAATATTACTAAAGGTGACGAATTTGTAAAAACAGAGTTGTTGGAAAAAATTTATAATGACTGAAGAGAATAAAGGTATCGAATTCAAACGATTGAATTACTATTCGCTTGGTCAGGATAAAAACTACCTCCCTTCCTCTACAAAACTTTTAAACTTATTTAATACAGATTGACAGAATTCCAGCTG
>JBEBTR010000251.1:0-3474 GCA_040393725.1 Sphingobacterium endophyticum
TAGTTTTACTATTTCTGTTAAGAGCAGATACATAAATTTCGGACACTCTTTTGGTTGCCCCCATAACATTGGTTGGGTTAACAGCCTTATCGGTAGAAACCATTACAAATTTTTCGACTCCATATTTGTCCGCCATATCGGCTACGTTCTTAGATCCCCACACATTGGTCAAAATTGCTTCGTAAGGGTTCTGTTCCATTAATGGCACATGCTTATAGGCAGCAGCATGGAAAACAATTTGAGGACGGTATTGTTCAAAAACAGAATCCATAAACTGACGATCTCGCACATTTCCTACTATAGAGATCACATTCTTCTGGCAATTGGCTCTTAATTCCTGCTGAACATCATATAGAGCTGACTCTGCCTGATCAACAACCACCAATTTATCAAAATCCGTAAAACTAATCTGACGAACCAGTTCTGATCCAATCGAACCTGCTCCTCCTGTCACTAAAATAACCTTTCCACGAAACATCTCATGAATAACCGGGTTTTCTAATTTAATAGCCTCTCTTCCCAGTAAATCATCGATCTTCAGTGTTCTTAGCTGTCTTGTTGCAACTTTGCCATTCATCAATCTTGCTGAACTCGGCATAATCTTTAACTTCACAGGAAGGGGCTCTATTTGAGCCGAAATCCTAGATAGCCGGTCTTTATTATTATCATCCAGAGCGATAATGATACTGTCTATTTTTAGATGTTTGACAAAGGTCTCGGTCAATTGATTCATATTAAAGATCTTATACCCGTTGATCATCTTACCGATCCTGTTTGGATTATCATCTGCGAAAGCTTTCACCTTGACTTTTCTTCTTGTATCGTTACGCAGCAAATTCAAGGTAGTGGTCCCCATGTTACCGGCACCAAAGATTAACACATTCTCAATCTCTCGTTTACCAAAGAAAAAACTCTCATAGAGTGTTCTATAAAATATTCGCGCGGCGACTAAACAGACTGTGGTAAAGAAAGCATGTGTAAATAAAATGGCATAGGAAGGTCTAAAAAAATGGGTTACTATAGACTCCGGATCAACAAATATTCGAGTTATAGCCGATACGATCATTAGTGAAAGCCAAGCTGTAAAAACAGCCTTAAATATCCCCCAAGCGTCACGAAAACCTGTCAGTCGAACAATTCCCCTATAAGTTCTAAAATAAAGAAAGGCGAAGTAGTAAACAAAAGCAACAAACACAGATTGTTTCATCATCCTGATTATATCGAAACTTCCCTTAAAACTGTTAATTACAAAATTTGACAAGTAATAACAGAAAAGAACAATAAACATATCTATTAACAAGATCACCCACCGTGGGCTGTCCTTCCTGAAGTACCTTCTCAGTCCAATTATATCCATTAAAACATCATTATATTAACTATTAATAAATCCAGACCATATTGGGAGAGATCCGGTTTTGTGCACTAAAACATAATGCTGCAAAGTTGATGCCATATTAATTATCCTTAAAATCTTATTATTTTAACTTATTAATGGGCAATGATTAAAAATTTGTTAGCATATTTTTTGCTCAAGTTGATTAAGGCAAAGATAAGAAAAGAAGATATTAGTAAATAAAATGTATTTTTTTAATTTTATCAAGAAATTAGAACCAAAATTCGGGACATGGATATGTGGGATAACTTTCAAGATACGCTCATAGGACTGAGTTCTTTTCAATGGGTCATTTTAAGCCTATTATTGAATGGTATGCTGTTTTTATTGTCCATAGTAATTCATATCTATTTCGAAAAAACAAGCTGTAATAAACCCTTACAAAATTCTCTCCCTCCCTTATCCAAATCTGATATACTCAGTAGCATTATAACGATTCTCTGCAATTCATTAGTGATGTTTATTGGGGTCACTTTGTGGAAAAAAGAGTGGATTCTCATCCATCCAACAGGTAATATTATTCATGTTATCCTGGAAGTTTTCCTATTTATTATCATAATGGACTTTTTAATGTATGTATTCCATTATGTTGCCCACAGCCCATATCTTTATCGCCTCATGCATCGAAAACATCATGAACATATCAGCACCAATTTTTTAAGCTTGTTTGTTATACACCCTTTGGAATCCCTAGGATTTGGTTTGATGATGATCGTCTTATTGATGTGTTATAACTTTTCGTTGCTTGGCGTTACCCTATATATAATGATTAATTTAATATGGGGAACGGCAGGACATCTTAATCGAGAGTTTTTTCCTGCTCGTTCAGAATTAATGGGTATCGGCACGACCCAGTTCCATAATAAGCATCATCTATCTGAAAATAAAAATTTCGGTTTTTATACAAACATTTGGGATCGTATATTTAACACCTACGAAAAGTAAAAAAAAAGGTATCAGAAAATAATCAACCTTAAAAGTATGCTCAACAATTACATCGATCAAACCTTTGACAGGAAAGACGAATTCTTAAAGGGAGAATATGAAAACTGCACCTTCAACAATTGCGATTTTTCTGAAATGGATCTTTCTGATTTTAAGTTCTCAGATTGCTACTTCAGTAACTGTAACCTGAGTTTAGTACCCTTAGGGAATACTTCCTTTCAGGACGTCAAGTTCAAAGGCTGTAAAATGTTGGGGCTTCGATTTGAAGATTGTAATACATTTGGTCTTTCATTTTCTTTTGAGGAGTGCCAATTAAATCATTGCTCCTTTTACAATCTCAAGGTAAAAAAGACTGTATTCAAGAATTCTAATCTACAGGAGGCGTATTTCCCTCAGTCTGACCTAAGCGGTGCCGTATTTGAAAACTGTAACCTCGCTTTGGCAATTTTTGATGGCACTATCCTGGAAAAAGCTGACTTTCGGACGGCCTATAACTATTCCATTGACCCGCAAATTAACAAAATTAAAAAGGCAAAATTTTCAGTAGCAGGAATTGCAGGTCTTTTAGATAAACATGATATCCACATTGAAATGTAAGCTACTGAAGGTGAAAAGGAATGAAACCCCACTTGTGAACCAATGCTAAGATATTTACCTATGAACACTTGGTTTAGTTTTCATAAAAGGTCAATCAGAAATAAGAACCCTGAAAACATTTTGCTTTCAGGGCACTTACACACAGGATTTTCTCCACCCATGAATGAAAAGTTGTGTAATTTTAAGGATATAGAGCAATTATAAACATAATCTAGCTAATTGATAACAACAATTTTCATTTTTAATAATATTACTATCAATAGAACATTCCTTTATTTGTATTCATTTTTTTTCTTTCTTGCTCAGGACTATATCTATTATTAATAGCCAAATAGATTGTGCTGGCCACATTGTTCTTAAAAGAAGGAATGTAATATACATACCCAAAATCATGTAGATCACGAAGGCAGTTATAGTAGGTGGAAATGGATATTTTAGCCTCCTTAGCACCTTCTTTGGCATACAACTGAACAGCTCCCTGGAATCCACTATTGGCCCATTGCCTGATCAAAGAGAAATACAGCACTACATGTGACCGG
>JBEBTR010000252.1:0-3471 GCA_040393725.1 Sphingobacterium endophyticum
ATTGATGCGGGGCTAACAGCTAGATTGTATCATTCAGATAAATTCTAATATGAAAATTGTCAATTTTAAAATCTACAAAGTTCCGCCAAGATGGTTGTTCTTAAAAATTGAAACCGATGAAGGTATTTTTGGATGGGGCGAACCTGTAATAGAAGGTAGGGCAGATACAGTTGCAGCGGCTGTTACAGAACTCATGGAAAATTTGATCGGAAAAGATCCTGCAAGAATAGAAGACCATTGGAATATGATGTATCGTTCTGGGTTTTATCGTGGAGGACCGATATTGATGAGTGCAATTTCGGGAATAGACCAAGCATTATGGGATATTAAAGGAAAAACTTTAAATCAACCTATCCATTCCCTTCTAGGAGGTAAATGTCGAGACAGTATTGATGTCTATTCTTGGGTAGGCGGAGATGAACCAAAAATATTGATCGAGGAGGTCAATAAAGTAGTTGAGAAAGGCTTTCATACGATTAAAATTAACGGAACAGGCAGATTAAAGTATCTTGATTCATTTAAAGAAGTAGACAATCTGCTGGAACGGATGGATTTATTGAAATCTAATTTTGGTTCTTCTTTACGCATAGGAATTGATTTTCATGGTCGTGTTCACAAGCCAATGGCTAAAATTCTACTCAAAAAACTCGAAGAATATAACCCATTATTTGTTGAGGAACCTTTATTATCGGAAAATATGGAGGGTATTGCTGAGTTGGGTAGGAATTCTTCTATTCCTATTGCATTGGGAGAACGCCTATATTCCAGATGGGATTTTAAAAAGGTTTTTGAGAGTCGAGCTGCAGATATTATACAACCAGACTTATCTCATGCTGGGGGAATTACAGAATGCAAAAAAATTGCAGCAATGGCAGAAGCCTACGATATTACAGTTGCGCCACATTGCCCACTAGGACCAATCGCATTGGCTGCATGTTTACAGGTTGATGCCATTTCTTATAATTGCGTGTTACAGGAACAAAGTCTGGGGATTCATTATAATAAATCAAATGATTTGTTGGACTATATAAAAAATCCTGAAATTTTTAATTATTCAAAAGGTTTGGTGAGCATTCCTGAAGGGCCAGGTTTAGGCATTGAGGTAAATGAAGAATATGTTATGGAAATGAGCAAAATTGGTCATAATTGGCATAACCCAATATGGAGACACAATGATGGTTCAATTGCAGAATGGTAAATGAATTATGATGAGATTTATTGAAAAATTAAATGTCGGCCAAAGTGTAATTGGTCCATTTTCAAAAACCTCTGATCCTTCGATGATTGAAGCGATGGGATTTGCGGGATTTGATTTTATTATTATTGACCTTGAACATGGTCCTAATAGCATATTAAATGCTCAAAACTTAGTAAGAGCCGCTCAGATTGCTGGTGCTTTCCCTATTATCAGGGTGCCTGAAAATGGAGCAACACATATCGGAAAGGCATTGGATATTGGAGCTCTTGGCGTTCAGGTTCCTCAAATTACTAATGCTCAGGAGGCAAGACTTGCTGTTGAATATGCTAAGTTTGGCCCTATAGGTATGAGAGGAGTGTGTCGATTTGTGCGTGCTGCCGAATTCTCCAACAAGGACCGCTTTAAATATTTTGCTGATGCTAATCAAAGTTTCCTAATCCTTCAATTAGAAGGGGTTGAAGCAATTAATAATTTGGAGGAAATTATTGATGTCGACCATGTTAATATTATCTTCTTAGGTCCATATGATCTCTCTCAGGCTATGGGCGTTCCTGGACAAATCAATCACCCTTCTGTTATCGAAAAGATTGAATATATTGTATCCAAATGTAAGGCAAAGGGAAAGAAAACTGGAATATTTACAGATAATCTATCCGATGCGAAAAGGTGGAAGGACTTAGGCATTGATTATATCTCATTCTCAGTAGATGTTGGTATTATTCAGGATGCTTCCAAATATATAATAGCTCAAATTTCTCAAAAATAAGCATTCTTAAATCTCCATTTTCTAATGGCATCATTGTATTTTGAATATACATATGTATAAACATATTGAAGTTTACTCTTTGATATGTAGATACAATAAGCTATTATTGTGTTGTAAACCAGTCATTCAATTTTTAAAAGGTTCAACAGAAAGATATGTTCGAAATTTCAAATGCTATGGGAAGCACTTCAATAAAAAGGGGGACGAAGCAACCCGAAATGCCTTCAAAAATTAGTGTTACCCACAGAGATGGATATAGTATTTACCCATTTTTTCAAATAGAATCAGGAATGATTCATGGGGGATATTCTTCGCTCGCAGAATGGATATTAGCAAATAAAACAGTCAATATAGATGGCTATCTGGGCGTAAATTGGGATGGCATAAAAGCTGAATTAGTTGAAGAGTTCGAGAAACGGTCAATTCAAGTAAATTGGATAGACACGAATCAATTTTTAAAATCGGAAGTTGAAATTAATTCGATGGTATCGCCATTTATGGGTTCCGACGACTCTGTTTGGGGGAAAGTTTGTGATTTATCGCTTAGAGATTTTTATCGAATTGAAGATCTTGAAACTGTTTTAGCCGATAAAAATTCAGAGGTAAATATTGTTTGGGGGATAGGGGCAGGATATGTTAAGGGGATTAAGTCAACGATATATATTGATATTCCGAAAAATGAACTTTTATTTAGGGTAAGAGGAGGATCAGTCTTTAATCTAGGTTCCAGTCAATCAATCAATGTAATGACAACCTATAAACGATTATATTTCGTTGATTGGATTGTTCTCAATAAGCGTAAAAAGGAATTATTACCTGATATAGATTTATTTGCAGATTCACAATGGGCAAATACGATAAATTGGATTTCGGGGGATGATTTACGTGTTTCTGTAACTAAATTAAGTAAATCCATTTTTCGTCCAAGACCGTGGTTTGACCCAGGAGTTTGGGGAGGACAGCTAATGAAAGAACATTTCCAAGAATTGGCACAGGATGAAATAAATTACGCATGGTCATTTGAGATTATAGCGCCTGAAAACGGAATTGTATTTGAAAGTAACGGTTTCCTTCTGGAAATCACTTTTGATACCTTAATGTTCCTTGAATCTAAGAATGTATTGGGAGAAGGATATGATCGTTTTGAAGATTATTTTCCGATACGATTTGATTTTCTAGATACTTTTGATGGAGGAAACCTCTCTGTGCAGTGCCATCCATCATTAAATTATATCCAACAAAAATTTGGAGAGAAATTTACGCAAGATGAAACCTATTATATTATGGACTGTAAGGATGATGCCAAGGTCTATCTTGGATTTCAGGAAGGCGTACAACCTCAAGAATTCAGAAAAGCACTTGATCAAAGTGTTGAAAATGAGCAAGAGATTGATATAACGGAATTTGTTCAAGAATGGGATAGTGAAAAACATAAGCTTTTTTTAATCCCTAATCAAACAGTCCATAGTTCAGGTAAGAATAACTTTGTTTTAGAGATTTCTGCCAC
>JBEBTR010000253.1:0-3457 GCA_040393725.1 Sphingobacterium endophyticum
TATGAAAACACCGTTAATGGGTTAACCTTATTTTGAATTCTTTAGTTAATTTAGATAAGCATGTTTACCTTTGTTTAAAATTAATTGCAATGCAGATAGCCCAACTCTACCAGATATATAAAGGATTTCCAAAAGTTTGTACAGACACACGTCAAATCAGTAAAGACTGCCTGTTCTTCGCCTTAAAAGGAGATAATTTCAATGGCAATAGTTTTGCTGAAAAGGCATTGGAGGCTGGAGCAAAATATGTCATTATCGATGACAGGAACTTCTATAAAGAGGATCCAGCATATATCTTGGTGGATGATGTACTAGGTACTTTACAAGAATTAGCCAGGTTCCACAGGAAACATTTATCTATTCCTTTTGTTGGCATTACCGGCACCAACGGAAAAACGACAAGTAAGGAATTATTAAATAGTGTCCTCTCTCAAAAATTTAAGACTTATGCCACCAAAGGCAATCTCAATAACCATATCGGGGTTCCTTTGACCATCCTTGCATTAACTGAAGATATAGAGATAGCCATCGTTGAAATGGGCGCAAATCATGTGCATGAAATTGGATTTCTTTGTGGAATTTCTCAACCAACGCACGGCTTTATTACGAATGTAGGCAAAGCACATTTGGAAGGGTTTGGATCATTCGAAGGTGTGATGAAAGCCAAGGGTGAACTATACGATTATTTAAAGGAAAATAATGGTCAAATCTACATTCAGGGAGATAATGAATATTTGATGCAGATGGCTCATGATAGGGGACTTAATCAGGTGATCTATTATGGTTATTCTGATAAAAATGATATTCAGGGAGGTTTAGTTGTTGCAGATCCCAATTTGACTATTTTTTGGAACAGCAAGGGTGCAGACCAAAGAAATGAAGTCAAAACAAATTTAACGGGAGCTTACAACATCGAAAATATGTTAGCGGCTGTGGCATTAGGGAAAACATTTGGATTGAATACGGAGGAGATAAATAAGGGTTTAGGTGACTATGTACCTCAAAACAATAGATCTCAAATTACGCAAACTGAAAAGAATACGATTATAGCGGATTATTACAATGCAAATGCTAGCAGCATGGCTGCAGCATTGGGAAATCTAGCTGTCATTCAAGCTGACAGAAAGGTTGCGATTCTTGGTGATATGTTTGAGATGGGCGATCAAAGTGAGTTGGAGCATAAAAAAGTCATAGAGCAAGCCAAAAGCCTAAAGCTTGATCGATTGATCTTTGTCGGAAAAGCATTTTACGCTTTAAGAGACGAAGAAGCAACTTATTATGAGAGCACAGAGGATTTGAAAAATGCCTTATTGGAAACAGCATTGGAAGACTACATGATCCTTTTGAAAGCTTCTCGAGGGATGGCATTTGAGCGATTAATGGAGGTATTATAATGTTAGACCTCAAAGGAATTCATCATATAGCCATTATCTGTTCGGATTATAAAAAATCAAAAATATTTTATACCGAAATATTGGGATTTGAGGTTATTCAAGAAATCTATAGGGAACATCGGGATTCCTACAAGCTTGATTTAGCTTTGCATGGCAACTATATCATCGAATTGTTTTCCTTTCCAAATCCAGCTGAAAGATTGAGTTATCCAGAAGCAAGCGGGTTGAGACACCTTGCTTTTCAGGTAGCCGATATCGAGAAACAGGTTAAAATCTTGGATGATTCTGGTATAAAAACGGAGCCCATCCGTGTTGATGAAACAAGCAATAAAAGATTTACTTTTTTCACCGACCCCGATGGGCTTCCATTAGAACTTTATGAAATTTAGTCCTTACCTACCTCTAGGTTAAGTTCCTTTTCTTTATTAATTAGATTCGAAATACTGGTATCGTTTAAGATCTGCAGCATTGCATTTCTTACTTCGACAAAAGTATCTCTGATACCGCAAGCATGTTCTTCTACACATTCCTCGCAAGAACGGTAAAAATTTAAGCTGACACATGGTAAAAGGGCAATTGGTCCATCAATAAGACGCATCACTTGAGACAGGTAGATGTCTTCGGGAGCTTTATTCAAGCTATATCCGCCACCCGCACCTTTTTTAGAATAAAGAATTCCGGCATTACGCATTTCAAGCAGGATTTGCTCCAAGAATTTCTTTGGAATGCGTTCTTCCTCTGCAATTTTACCGATCTGCATAGGTTCTTTACCATAATTTCTACCCAATACCATTAGGGCCTTTATCGCGTATTTCGTTTTTTTCGACAGCATATCAAACCTCTCTGGTTCTTAATCTTCAAAAGTATAAAAAATAAAGCTTATTTCTGCAATACCTCAACAATCGGCTTGCCTATAGAACCATTTGGTTCCATAACATGCAATAATGCCGAAATTGTTGGCGCAATATCCGTTATATCTACTGTTTTGTTGGATGTGCCGTGTTTTATCCCCCATCCCATAAACACCAATGGAATATGAGAATCATAAGGTGTCCAAGTACCATGCGTTGTGCCTGTTGATCTTGGTGTACCGTCATACCATTGTGGTTCGGTAATAATTTGGATGGCACCACTACGCTTGCGGTTATAGCCGTTTATTATCTTTTCACGGATTTCAGCTGGAACCATCATGTTCTCGCCACCTTCCATGTCCACGACATAAGCTACCCCATCTTCATGTCTTAGCATTTTGATAATGGATTTCTTTATTTTTTCCTCATCCAATTTTGCCTTGTCAATCGCGGCATAGTTCAAGTGAACCTGGTAGTTCATTAAACTAATAACCAGATTATCTGTACCAAATTCTTCTTTCAATTGGTCATTAATATTTCGCTGCAATTGTCTTGAGAAGAAATACCCTCCGTTTCCGCGCATATCCATAAAATAGCGTGAGTTATAAGAAGCGGCATGGTCTGCGGTCAAGAAAAAAGTGTAGTTACCTTTACCTACCGATTGGTCAAGATATTTAAAAAATTCTGCTAGTTCTTGATCAAGGCGAAGATAGATATCTTCAATTTCAACCGAAGACAAAGAATAGCGGTGACCCACATAATCTGTTGCTGAAAGACTTACACAAAGAAAATCGGTTGCTTTTTTAGGATTATTACCTAACTTTTCATTCTTGATAGCTTCTTTTGCAAAATCTAAGGTAATGGTATTGCCATAAGGAGTTGACTTGATTAATTCATAGCCGGCATCCTTCATCAACAAAGAAGTTTTACGAGGGAAACCTGCCGTCTCTTCTCCTGCCCATTTTCCTTCATAAACATTATCGTCATCGATACTATTCGTTTTATAGGTATCGATTGGATAAAGTGTATTCCAATCTTGTTTTAAGTATTTATCAGCAAGTTTTTGTTTATTAAATCCGTTTACCCATTCAGGCAGGTTTTCCATGTAATAGGTACTGCTGATCCAATCTCCAGATTTTGCTTCGAACCAATAAGCAGCATTAGCAAAGTGACCAGCAGGTAGGATTCCGCCCCTATCTTTGATCGCAATAC
>JBEBTR010000254.1:0-3423 GCA_040393725.1 Sphingobacterium endophyticum
TTCTCCAAGCACGTGGTTTAAAAGTAACCATCCAGAAATTTGACCCGTACATCAACATTGATCCAGGAACATTAAATCCATATGAACATGGCGAATGCTATGTTACAGAGGACGGTGCCGAGACAGACCTTGACTTAGGTCATTATGAGCGATTCTTAAATGTTCCAACCTCTCAAGCAAACAACGTGACGACCGGCCGTATCTACAGCCATGTAATCGAACAAGAACGTGCAGGAGCGTACTTAGGTAAAACCGTACAAGTTGTTCCTCATATTACAGATGAGATTAAACGCCGCATGATGCTTTTGGGTCAATCCGGAGAATATGATATCGTCATTACAGAATTGGGTGGTACAGTTGGAGATATTGAATCCTTACCTTTTATTGAAGCTGTACGTCAGTTACGCTGGGAGTTGGGCAATAACGACTCACTGGTTATCCATTTAACTTTAGTACCCTACCTAGCTGCTGCTGGAGAACTAAAAACCAAGCCAACACAACACTCCGTAAAAACTTTATTGGAATATGGTGTTCAACCAGACATCCTGGTATGTAGAACAGAGCACAAACTGAACAATGACATTCGCAAGAAATTGGCTTTGTTCTGTAATGTTAATATCAATGCTGTAGTAGAGTCTATTGACGCCCCAACAATTTATGATGTCCCATTGAATATGCTGAAAGAACAATTGGACAAAACAGTTTTGGCTAAATTGAAGCTTTCGACGAAAAACGAACCAGATTTAGAAAATTGGAAGAAGTTTTTAGGCAGGTTAAAAAATCCGACCGATGAGGTAAACATTGGTTTGGTAGGTAAATATGTTGAGCTTCCAGACGCATATAAATCAATTGCAGAAGCATTTATCCATGCGGGTGCAACAAATGAGACAAAAGTTAAGGTAAAATATATTGCTGCTGAGAGTGTCAACCAAGAAAATGTTGCCGAAAAATTAAAAGGTTTGGACGGAGTTTTGGTAGCTCCTGGATTTGGTGAGCGAGGATTAGAAGGAAAATTAGAGACCATTCGTTACGTACGTGAAAATAAAATTCCATTTTTTGGAATCTGTTTGGGTATGCAATGTTCTGTAATTGAATTTGGCCGTAATGTTCTTGGTCTAAAAGGGGCAAATAGCTTTGAGATGGACGAGAATACTCCACATCCTGTAATCAACTTGATGGAAGAGCAGAAAAACATCAAAAATATGGGTGGAACTATGCGTTTAGGAGCTTATGATTGTGACATTAAGAAAGGGACTAAAGCCTATACGATCTATGGAAAGTCAAAAATTACTGAGCGCCACCGTCACCGTTACGAGTTTAACAATGCGTATCTAAAAGATTACGAAAATGCGGGAATGATAGCTTCAGGGATTAATCCATCGACTGGATTGGTTGAAATCGTTGAATTAAAGGATCATCCTTTCTTTGTGGCGGGACAATTTCATCCAGAATTAAAATCAACTGTTGTAAATCCTCACCCACTTTTTGTTAGCTTTGTAGCCGCTGCTTTAACGCACAAGAAATCACAGTAGGGTTTAGGCCACTACATATTTATAGTAATTAATAAACAATGGATAGAAATAACATTCTAGGTTTCGTCTTAATCTTTGCCATCTTGGCGGGCTCCTTCTATTTACTGAAGCCTTCACAAGATGAGATCAAAAAAGAACAACAAGTACAAGATTCAATTAAAAGAGCGAAAGAAGGACTAGCACCAATTAGCGACTCTTTGAAAGCAACGGTAGAAGCTCCAAAAGTTGCAGATTCAGTATTAATGACTCAGCCCTTCGGTGCTGCTTCGGTAGGGACAGAGCAAATCGTTACCTTGGAAAACGAGTTGTTAAAAGTAAATGTAAGCTCAAAAGGCGGACGTGTCAAATCTGTTGAACTTAAAGGCGAGACAAACTTTGACGGATCAAAACTTATTTTATTTGATGGAGATGAAAATCGTTTTGGACTGGAGTTCAATATTCCAGGGAAAGCTGTAAAAACAAATGATTTATTCTTCCAAGCACAAGGAGCAAGTTTTACGGTGGCTGGACAGGATTCTAAATCCTTAACAATGCGTCTTTCGTATGCTGCAGATAAATACATTGATTACATCTATACCCTAAAAGGAAATGACTATAATGTTCAATTCGACATAAAAACTGTTGGAATTGGAAGTTTAGTAGATGTAAGCTCCAAAAAGATGTTATTAAATTGGGAAACTACTTTAAAGCAGAAAGAGCGCAATGCAAAATCGGAACGCGAGAAATCAACTATTTTCTACAAAGAAGTTGACGGAGGGGTAGACCATCTTTCCGAATCGGGAGATGAAAAAGAAATTATTGAAGAGAAAGTTTCTTGGATTGCATTCAAGCAGCATTTCTTCTCATCCGTCTTAACCAGTAAAGAAGGCTTAAACAACCCTGAGCTGGCTATTACTTTCTTAACGCAGGATAGTGTGGTTAAAAATTATAAGGCGAATGCTGAACTTACATTTAACCAACAGAACGATGCTCAATATGGATTCAGTTTCTTTTTTGGTCCTAACAAATACAAGACTTTAAAGGCAGAAGGAAACGGATTTGACAAAATCATCAATATGGGATGGGGCCCAATGGGATGGATTAACAAATTTATCACCGTTCCTATCTTTGATTTCCTAGATGGTTTCAATATGAATTACGGTATTGTGATCCTGATCTTAACCTTGTTCTTAAAATTATTGATGTTCCCATTAACCTATAAGTCTTACCAGTCTATGGGTAAAATGCGTGTATTAAAACCTCAATTAGATGAAATCAAGGCGAAGGTAGGTGATGATAATCCGATGTTATTGCAACAGGAGCAAATGAAGCTATACAAACAGGCTGGAGTAAATCCGCTTGGAGGATGTTTGCCATTGTTATTGCAAATGCCATTTACCTTAGCATTCTTCTTCTTCTTCCCGAACTTATTCGAATTGCGCGGAGAAAGCTTTTTATGGATTAAGGATTTATCAACCTATGATGCGCCAATAACTTTTGCTCCACTTCCTTTGTTAGGAGTTGACCATATTTCATTTATGTGTGTTTTGATGACCTTGACCACATTATTGACTACATGGTATAACAACTCGACATCTGGAGCGGTAAATAACCAAATGAAATATATTGGTTACATCATGCCATTGGTATTCTTCTTTGTGTTGAATAGTTTCCCTGCAGGTTTGAACTATTATTATTTCCTATCGGCGGTTCTTACTTTCTTAACTCAAGTAATCATTCGTCAATTCGTAAATGATGATAAGATTCTTGCTAGCATTGAAGCAAATAAAAAGAAACCTAAAGAGGAGAAAAAACAGTCATCCTTCCAAAAGAAAATGGAAGAAATGATGAGACAGCAACAAGCTGCACAACAGAATAAGAATAAAAAATAAAAAAATCCCCGGTTGATGAG
>JBEBTR010000255.1:0-3387 GCA_040393725.1 Sphingobacterium endophyticum
TTATTTATTATATTCCTCGTCTGTCACTTCTTTCAACCAAACAGTTTCTCCTTTTTCACGTCCAGTAATTGCCACTTGAACAAAGTGACTATGAGCACTTGCTCCATGCCAATGAGGAACATCTGATGGACATTTCATTACCTCTCCTTTTTTCACGATAACCTTGTCTTTTCCTTCTTCTTGATAATAACCTTCACCATCTATTGCAAGAATAATTTGTCCTGCGGGATGAGCATGCCATTTAGTTCGAGCTCCAGGTTCAAAAGTGACACTTCCTACAGCGTTTTGGTTGATACTATCTGCATCTACTAAATTTTTCAGCCATACATTTCCACCAGTAAAATTAGAATTATTTACTTTTTCACCCCTTTCAAAAACTAAGTCATTCACAGGTTGTTTATTGTCAGAATTTTGCTTTTGGTCCGAATTAGGCTGTGATGGATTTGTACAAGAGCTTATAATAATAGCAGCTCCAACTATTCCAATAATTTCACTTATTCTAAATTTTATTTTCATTTTTATCTTTTTTATTGAAGGTTATCTTGAAAGAACCCATTTAATTTATTTAAAGCTTGTAACACATATTCAGGTTTCCAATAAGTTTCAATATGGGTTGCTCCTGGAATGATGAAAAGCTCTTTTTCTTTTGTATTAACAGCCTTTTCGAAAGACTCATCCGTCATATATTTTGTTTGAGCTTCACTTCCAGCTATCATTAATAAAGGTTGGTTGATCAGCTCAATTTGATCATTTGCATCCCAAGTCATTAAATCCATTAGGCTGCTCATTGTATATAAAAAAGATGAATTTGGGTGGGCATGAGTTCTATAATAATATTCAAAACCTTCACGATAAAATTTTGTAGGAACTTTTTCCAATTCTTCATCAGTAATAGTTGCTACACCAGCATAAGTTATGTTGCCAGTCGTCTCCATTTTTCGGGCTTCTGAAGCTTTCTTAAGACGATCTTGAATAGTATTAACTTCTGAATTTAGGAATCCGTTTCTTCTAACTTGACCAGAATTAAACATACTTAAAGTTGCAACGGCTTTAAATCTTTTATCAGATTTTACAGCGTTTAAGGTATAACCTCCACCACCGCAGATTCCCAATGCCCCTAAACGATTTGGATCTACCCCGGGATATTGCAGAATAAAATCTGCCATGCCTTTAATATCTTCTGTTCGGTTTTGAGGTTTATCGATATGACGGGGGCTACCTCCACTCCCACCTTGATATGCTGCATCTGCTGCTATGGTAATATAACCTAGTTCAGCCAATTTCTGTGCATATAAACCCGCTGTTTGTTCCTTTATGCCCCCATTAGGATGAGCAACAGTAATTGCGGGATATTTTTTTGAAGCATCATATTTGGCAGGAGTATACACATTTGCAACAATCTCAATGCCGTTCAAATTATATTTTACAGGATGAATGTTTACTTTACCTGTTTCATTTTCAGTTAATGCCCCTTCATATACCAAAGTATATGGGTTTATTTCATAATCTTTCTGTTGAGATTGTGCATTTGCAATATCAATAGAATTAAATAGCATTGACAATGCAAATATTGATGTTAATTTTTTCATTAGTTCAAATTATTTCTTAATGGCCAAGACCTCGTCTAAAACTTGTTGAGCTTCCAGAGCTTCTTCCTGACCTATTGAGTCTTTTATTATTTCCACAAATTCTTGTAATTGATTGGGTGAAAGCCCCACATTCAATGATAAATTGAAATGAGAACGTAACATAGGATCAACGCCTGAAATTCCACTGAGGGTGGAAATGGTCGCCAGTTCTCTTTCTTGATAAGTCAAAACATCCCTTTCAAATATATCAGCGAATAAATGTTCTTTTAAAAAGATTTCAATGGTAGGTGCAAATGCGGCATATCCAGTTTTGCTATTTGGTTCAGGCACACCACTTAATTCTTCTAAAATAGCTTTACCCCGCAGGTATTTACTAGCATCTTGTCGGATTTCTGATGCCTCCGGTCCGATTTCATCAACTAAGCCTTTTGATTTACGAACATCTACAACAGCCATAAACGTTTGTAGGCCACGAATACTCCTCGGAAAACCAGCATAAGCATAAACATGCATCAAAACTTCTTTGATTTGATTAATGGTTAATCCCGCGTCCAGTCCATCATTTAATTCTTCTGTCAACTTTAAAAGATCTCCCTTTCCTGTCAAGGATGCAATACGAACAATCGCTTTCTGCTTCTTGTCTAGATATTGCTCTTGGGAGGGTTGTGCATATACAGAAGACGAGAGAATTACGGTAAGGAGAAGCAACATGGATTTCACTGTTCTTATCATGATAATTTAAATTGTGTATGCTTAAAATATATTTATAGAAATTACTTAAAATTGCTATTCATTTTAACAGGACGCATCAACCTTGAAAATGTAAGCGACCCCATTTTCCATTTTCCGTTTTCCTTAATATATACTTCAGTAACCATAAATGGATTTACAACAGTATTTCCACCTACTACAGCTTCAAGATCAATATCATTTAAAAGAATTGCGGTATTTCCTATTATATTCACAACCACCGAATAGACTTCAGCTTTTTTATACCAAATATTACCTGACTTAATGACATCCATCTCTTGCTGTTTACCCCAAGATCCACCCATGTGAACAAACATGGATTTGGCATCAAAAAGTTGGTCAAGGGGCTCCATATTTTTATCTGCCATCCATTTCCATTTGTCTTTTGAAAGGGTTTCAATTTCTTTTATGGCAGCTGAATCAGTTGATTCTTGAGAGAAAGATGGAAATGTATAAACCAATCCAAATAAGAGTGTAAAAATTAATGTTTTCATATTTAAAGATTTTAAAGGCTGTTAAATCTTTGTAAGGTCAATAACAGCATTGTGTGAAGAACGAATTTATTTTGAATCCAATTTTTTATCCTTTAACCATTTGGACAATGCATTTGCTACCTCGATATTATTTAAATCTGAGAAAGGGAAATGTGTATTACCTTTGATTCCCATCTCAGGGAGATGAACAACAGTAGCGTCGCCACCATGTTTATTGATAGTTTCAGCCCAAAGTTTTGCCATTTCAAGGCCACTGCGCCAATGATCACTATTCCAAACATCAGTTGGGACATCTGAAATGTTATCACCATAATAAATGACAATAGGAATTTTTGTGAGGTTAAGAAAATCTTCCATTGGTATTTCTACGCCATTTAATGCACCAAAAAGTCCAGTAGATTCAATTGGCTTAGGCAGCTCACCTTTCGGGAACATAAAACCACTATATGGCTCATAGGCGACTATAGCTTTGACATTTTTATTTTTGATGGCCGTCATCCAGCCGGGTCCTCCACCTTGTGAATGCGTAACTAAAATCCCTTCCCCTATTTTAT
>JBEBTR010000256.1:0-3377 GCA_040393725.1 Sphingobacterium endophyticum
GCAACAGGAACGCCGATAAAGTTTACTAAGTCATTCCCTGCAAATGAAAGTGCCAAAGCAAAAGTTCCGATTCCAATGATGACTTTTAAGATGTTATATCCTAATAGATTGATGATATAACTTAATAAGGAGAATAGGACAAAAGAACCTGCTAGTAATAATAATTCATGCGTTTGAACCCAATCCTTAACGTCATCGCCAATAAATGAAACGCCCTTAAGTCCCTTTATCAGGATAAAATAAGAAATGGATGCCATTGCAATCCCTCCAAAAATAACCCCAATAGTTTTTAGTTTTTTCTCAAATTGAAAAGTAAAAAGAACCCGGGAAATATACTGAACCGCCATACCGACGGTAAAAGAAATTACAACGGATAGGAGGATACTATATACGATTTCTGAGGCTTTTTCTGTGTTGATGTAAGAAGGTAATGTGGACCAATCTCCATCTTTAATAGCAATATTATATACCGCTAAACAGAGAGCAGCGCCTAAGAGTTCAAATACGATAGAGACCGTTGTTGATGTTGGTAGTCCAAAATAATTAAAGACATCGAGCAAGATGATATCTGTAATCATGACGGCCAAAAATATGGTTATGACATCGTCAAATGAGAACATGCTTGGTACATAGATACCGCTTCTTGCAATCTCCATCATCCCACTTGAAAAAATCGAACCGAAGAGAATGCCCAAGCTGGCAATAATCATGATGCTCTTAAATGGAATTGCTTTTGAACCAATAGCTGAATTGAGAAAGTTGACTGCATCATTACTTACGCCGACCATCAAGTCAATTATGGCTAGAACAGCCAAGGTAATGAGAACGAGAAATAGGTAATTCTCCATATTGAATTTGTGTTAATCTTGATTTTTATGGGTGATCAGACTAAACCTGAAAAATATTCGTAAAACTGCAAGTATAGGGTAAAAACCTTAAAAACTAGCTATTTGTTTTCAATTTGTTCTTCCAAAAAATGGTCAATAATATAAAAAGTACACCTAGCCATTTTAACCAACTTACCGATTCATGAAGAACCAGATAGGACATACAAACAGCAACGGGTAGCTCAACAGCACTGAGGACAGCCCCTAAAGAGTAACCGGTTTTTGGCATGCCATAAGCAAATAACAAGGGCGGAAGCACTGTGCCGAATAATGAAAGCAATAATCCATAAGGTAAAATTCCTATAAATGTATCCGTAGAAAAAAGAGATAACGGCCTAAGGGTTATCAAAATTAATACGAGGGCTCCACTAATCATAATGGCACTTTTATGAACTGCTGGATAATCATTTCCAACCCGTCCATTGACAATCATAAAGATTGAATAAGCAGTAGCAGCTAATAGTCCATAGCCAATTCCTACCAAAGAAAAAGAGTCTAATGGTTCCTCAATCAGACCTGTAGCCAATAAGGTTCCAGCAAGAATACAGATTATGACAATAATTTGGCTCAATTGGGGCTTAACCTTAAAGAAAATTAATTCAATGATTTGACCTATCCAAATGTATTGCATGAGTAGGACAATTGCCAGGGAGGCTGGTACGAGTTCAACACATTTGTAATAGAGAATGCTGACCATCCCCGTGCTGATACCGCTTAGAAATATCTTCCATTTTGGACTTTTCGGTTTTGATAGGGTAGAGGATTGTTTGTTACGGATAATCAACCAGGTTAGCCATAAAAATATAACTCCCAATAGGGCTTGGATTCCTGTAACTTCACCTAATGTATAACCTTGTTCATAGGCTTTTTTAACAAAGGTAGACAGGATTCCGAAGCTGGCAGCGCCTATAAATACGGCTATTGCTCCCTTAGTTTTGTTCATGGGGCAAAAGTAATTCAAAAAAAATCCATTCGTCCAAGAATAATTGTTGATGACAATTAAAAGACATTTAATATTTCAAACCTTAAAAGGAGTGTACAGTCAAACTTTTAATCAGCATTTATCCTTATTGTATGGACATAATAAAAAAGTAAATCACATATGTGGAAAAAAACGACTTGTATATTGGTTGTTTAGGTTGATATTTTTGAAATTGGAGGTTTAGATGAAAGTTAATTACAGTTTATTATTATTTCTAGTTGCAGCGATTGTATTGAGTTCCTGTGGGGCAAAACGAAAAACTTCGTCTAAATATACCTATGGCAGTGTCAATCCGAAAAAAGGCGCCCCTATTTCTGATGCAAGTGATGCCCGAAATAAGGAATATTCCACTAATAAATTGGAAAATTATGCAGAGTTATTGGGTGTAAAAACTAAAGAGCTAGATAATAAGAACCTTTATTTCATGATTGATGAATGGATGGGGACTCCGCACCGGTTAGGTGGTATGGATAAAAGAGGTGTGGATTGCTCGGGTTTTGTGACCTTGCTTTACGATAAGATTTATGGTAAAGAACTCCCAAGAACTTCTCGAGATATGGCCGATAATGTTAAAAGGAAATATGAAAATCAACTAAAAGAAGGGGATTTAGTGTTCTTTTCTTTTGGAGGGAGGAATATTGATCATGTAGGGATCTACCTTCATAATGGAAAGTTCGTGCATGTATCCACTAGGAAAGGGGTTATAATTTCTAATCTCAGTGATAGTTGGTATTATAAATATTTTAAAAGAAGCGGAACTCCTAAAAGTTAATTCCTACGCTTAAATCCTGAATTTTGACAGTATTATGTCGTATATCGGCTGATATTCTCAAAATACCCAAATAAAATGTCTACAAATCCCTATTTTTGTGCACATTTTATAATATATCATGTCAGAAAAAACAAAAAAGATTTTCTTAGGACTTTGTGTTGTGGTACCCTTTTTAATATACTGTGTGTATTATTATTCGGGAATGGTTAAAAATGCTCCGTACCGTTATTCAGATTTTGAATCCATAGAACTTACTTATGGATATCCGGATTCGATGTTGAACTATTATAATTCTAAAACCCATGAATATAATTACCTTACCAAAGAGAACAAATTAATTAAAGATACCCTAAAACTTAGGGACAATGATTTGTTATACCTTCACAGAAAAGCACAAGAGTTAGGGTTTTGGAATTTGCCCGATGATATGACTGTAGATTTAAGTCAAAGAGCGGCGGGAGAGCGCAAGCCAAGATATAAACTGACATACGCATACAAGGAAAAAACGAAAACAGTTACTTTCGATCCAGACTTTCAGGGACCAACTA
The DNA here is from genome assembly GCA_040393725.1 of Sphingobacterium endophyticum. Classification (GTDB taxonomy): domain Bacteria; phylum Bacteroidota; class Bacteroidia; order Sphingobacteriales; family Sphingobacteriaceae; genus Sphingobacterium; species Sphingobacterium endophyticum_A. The sequence continues at coordinate 3,190 of JBEBTR010000256.1, forward strand.
AAATGGTCGAAGCAGCAAGAACAACCATTGATGAAGTGGTTAGAATGTTGGCAACCGCAAAAGCTCGATAAAAAGAAATTAATATTTAATTTTCTCTTAACAGTAACTTTAACCGATAGCCATACCTTTGAGTCAAGTAATTTGTTTCAATAAATTGTTTGGTGATTTAAAGGTTATTAGGTAAACAA
>JBEBTR010000257.1:0-3328 GCA_040393725.1 Sphingobacterium endophyticum
TTCAGACTTTGGACAGGGTTAATTTTGGCAATTTTTAGGGCATGATAACAAATCGTTCCGAATGCGATCAACAAGCTGATTCCGGCTGCGGTAATAAAAACCCAGGCAGAAATGTTCGTTCTATAACTAAAGTCCTGTAGCCATTTATTCATAGCCCACCAACCTATAGGAGAGGCAATGAGAATTGCGATTATTACAAGGCGGATAAAATCCGTAGATAATAATTTAATGATTCCAGGAAGGCTTGCTCCCAAAACTTTTCGTATTCCGATTTCTTTTGTTCTTTGTTGGGTCACAAATGCTGCGAGGCCAAAGAGCCCGAGGATTGCAATGAAAATTGCAAATCCAGCAAAGATCGATACGATTGTCTTTGTCCGTTGCACATCCGCATACAGTGCTTCAAAGCCTTCATCCAAGAAACTGTACTGTATTTTTTGATTAGGTGAAAAGGAATTCCATACTTTCGTAATTTCCGATATGCTCTTCTCTAAATCTTCTGTTTTTAATTTAATGGAAATCATGTTAGGACTTCCACCAATTAATAAAGCTAAGGGCTTGACTCCATCCCCTTTCATATTGTCAAAAATGAAATCTTCTACAACACCAATTATGGTGAATGTCGCAAAGTTTCTAATTTTGGCACCTATTGGATTTTTGATGCCAAGTTTTTTGACCATACTTTGGTTAACAAGGACTGCTGCAGAGTCTGTTGGCATCTCCATATTGAAATTTCTGCCATGGACTAGCTTTATTCCAAATGTATTGATGTAATCTTCATCAACAACCCAATTTTGCCCGCCAACACCGACGTCTTCATTTTGCCTGCCATCGATCCAATACGAATTGCCATTTCTTTTTACCGCATCCATCATGACCGGTAAATAATCTGAAATAGAAACCGAGGAAACTGTTGAAATTGACTTTAATTCTTCTTTTAATGCTTTTTGCCTTCCCTCCAATGTCCCTGTTCCACGTAAAACCAATACCTGCTCTTTATTGAATCCTAGGTCCTTATGTAAAATATATCGTACCTGTTGGCTGATTACCAAGGTTCCAATGATTAAAATAATGGATGTGACAAATTGAAAGATAACCAATCCATTACGGAACCAATTGTTGCTGGATTTAAGGTTGAGGTTACCTTTAAGAACTGAAATTGGCTTAAATCCTGAAAGATACAGGGCAGGGTATATTCCCGAAATCAATCCGATCAACAGTCCAAACCCTAGAATGCCAGGGATAAAGGCTAAACTTTTCCAAGGATATATTAGAGATTTTCCTGAGATATTATTGAAATAAGGTAAAAGCAGGTAGGCTATAAATAATGCTAAGAGCATGGAAATCACAGAAAAGAGGAGGGACTCTGTAATAAATTGATAGATTAAAGATTTTCTGTCTGATCCGATGGTTTTCCTAACCCCAACTTCTTTGGCTCGTGAAGCTGCATTTGCAGTAGATAAATTGATGAAATTAATAATTGCAATAAATAAAATAAATGCTGCTATACCGCCAAAGATATAGACCATCTGAATATCCCCTCGATTTTGGCTTTCTATTTTATTTTCTTGAACACCTTTAGAATGAAGGTGGATATCATTCAATGGCTGTAAGGTCATACGAGCTGATTTCCATATTTCCTCATTAACTGCCATTCCTGCTTGAATTACAGCAGGTCGGTAATGGTCATCAATATAGGATTTGCTGATCTTTTCTTCCAACTGTTTGATATCAGTTCCTTCTCGAACTTTAAAATAAGTTGCATAGTTGGAGGCCATCCAATTTTGCTTCTCACCCGGGTAGGGTTCATGCCCACTTAAGGTCATAAAGAAATCAAAACCATAAAAATTAGAATTAGAAGGAAAATCTTCAATAACCGCAGTTATGGTATAATAATTTGTTTTGTCATTATTCAGGTAAATAGACTTTCCTATTGGATCAGAATGAAATAATTTCTCGGCTTTACTTCTAGTAATAACAATAGTTCTTGGATTGTCCAAGGCATGCTTTAATGTTCCATAAACCGTATTTAATTGGAAAATATCAAGTATAGATTGATCCACAAAGCAAAATCCTTCTTCAGAAAATAGTTCTGGATTTTCAGTTGTTGCCACTTGATTGCTTCCTGCGCCGAACAGTGGGTTAGAAAGCACTCTGCCTGACTCAACAATTTCAGGGAATTCCTCTTTGAGAACTGGTCCTGCCGGTGCCGGCATCGATACTCCTTTCTGAACAATGTTGTCCCTGGTAACCATGCCCACGATACGAAATACCTGATTGGAATCTTTGTAAAACTTATCGTAGCTAAGCTCATGCTTGATATATAAAACAATAAGAAGACAGATTGCCATACTTATTGCAAAGCCTCCAATCTTTATGATCGAAAAGAACCCCTGATTCTTTAAGTTTCGCCAAGCGATTTTGATGTTATTCTTTAACATAAGAACTTGTTTTCTTTGATTTGATTCCTAAGAATTTATTTGTGTATTTAAAAAATACAATTGGTTTGCCATCAATATAAACATTTGTAAATCAGTATAATGTATTGTTTTAGGCTAACGAAAGTGTTCGAAAATGAACGGTTTTTGTCCAGTAACGGACATTACAAGATTATAGGATAATTGGCTATATACTCCATAGTATATCCCTATTCTTCTCTTAGGCTATCTACAGGCTTTGCTTTAGCGGCTTTTAGGGACTGAATACAGATGGAAATGGTCATCACCATAAATACTAGGAGGGCAGCAATACCGAACATCCACCATTTCAGCTCAATTCTGATGTAATAATCTTCCAACCATTTGTACATCAGATAATAGCTCAATGGTGTGGCGACAACGAATCCAAAGATTGCTAATTTGATAAAATCCTTATTTATTAAATTAATAAGGGAAATTATAGATGCACCGAGGACTTTTCGGATTCCAATTTCTTTAGTTCTTTGTTTTACCATTAGTGCGACCAAGCTGAGGATGCCTATTGCAGTCAGAAGAATACTAAGACCGGAAGAAGCAAAGAATAAACCTGCCTGTTGCTTTTCCTTTTGGTACATCTGTTCAATCTTTTCATCAGCAAAATTGTAGGTAAACTCCTTGCCGGGATACATTTTTTTCCAAGTTGATTCGATATAAGCAAGGCTTGCTGGAATATTATTATTGGATATTCGGATGAATGCATTTCCACTTTGATTGATATGAGGTCTTAAAACTGAATTTGCAGTTTCCTCTTTAAATGTTGTAAACTGAAAATCTTCAACAATGCCGATGACATTCCCTGCTAGAGCACCAGTAAAAAAGCTTGTGTCAGCTTTATTGATGTTTAATTTTTTAGC
>JBEBTR010000258.1:0-3314 GCA_040393725.1 Sphingobacterium endophyticum
CTTTCCATTATTAACTCAGCAAGATGAGGACGAAATGAGGAATGCAGAAATTCCAGAGCAATTGCCGATTCTTCCCTTGAGGAACACGGTTCTTTTTCCTGGTGTCGTAATTCCTATTACCGTTGGTAGAGATAAATCAATCAAGTTGATTAAGGATGCCTATAAAGGTGACAAGACCATTGCTGTGGTTTCACAAAAAGATATGACTGTTGAGGACCCTACGTTTGAGCAACTGCATAAAGTGGGTACTGTAGCACATATTATCAAAATTCTTCAAATGCCTGATGGTAATACCACCGTTATTATCCAAGGTAAATCCAGAGTTAAACTTACTGAATTGGTTCAGTCTGAACCTTATATCATATCGCAAGTAGAGAAATTTCCTGAAGATAAGCCCAAGGTTAATAGCAAAGAATTTAAAGCCTTGATTTCTTCAGTAAAGGAATTAGCATTGCAGATAATTCAATTATCCCCAAATCTTCCTAGCGAAGCAGGTATAGCTATCAAAAATATTGAAAGCCCAACCTTCTTAGTCAATTTTATTTCTTCGAATTTATCCTTGGAACTTGAGCAGAAACAGGATTTATTAGAGATTAAGGATTTTGTAAAACGTGCTAAATTATTGTTGGAGCACCTAACAACTGAGATTCAGATGTTAGAATTGAAAAATCAGATTCAGAATAAGGTACGGGTTGATCTAGATAAGCAACAAAGAGATTATTTCTTAAGCCAACAGCTTAAAACTATTCAGGAAGAACTTGGTGGTAATACACCAGATCTTGAACTTGAAGAGTTAAAGAAACGCGCAAAGTCTAAGAAATGGAATGATGAAGTCAATAAGCACTTCAACAAGGAATTAGAAAAACTTGCTCGCATCAATCCTGCAGCTGCAGATTATTCTGTTCAACTGAACTACTTGGAGTTAATGCTGGATCTTCCTTGGGGTGAATATACCAAAGACAATTTTGACTTGTTAAGAGCTGAAAAGATTTTGAACAAAGATCATTATGGACTAGAGAAGGTTAAGCAGCGTATAGTCGAGTATCTAGCGGTTTTAAAGTTAAAGAACGACATGAAGGCACCAATCCTTTGTTTAGTTGGTCCTCCGGGGGTTGGTAAAACATCCTTAGGGAAATCTATTGCAAGGGCTTTAGGTAGAAAATATACGAGAATGGCATTAGGCGGAATACGTGATGAGGCTGAGATTAGGGGTCACCGTAAAACATATATCGGTGCGATGCCTGGCCGTATCATTCAGTCCTTGAAAAAAGCCGGTGCTTCCAATCCTGTTTTTGTGCTAGATGAAATCGATAAGATTGGATCTGATTTTAAAGGTGATCCATCATCTGCCTTGTTGGAGGTTTTGGATCCTGAACAGAATACACACTTTTATGATCATTATGTAGAAATGGAATATGACTTGTCAAAAGTGATGTTTATTGCTACAGCTAACTCCTTAAGCGGTGTTCAACCTGCTTTATTGGATAGGATGGAAATCATTGAAGTAAATGGTTATACAATTGAGGAGAAAATTGAAATCGCGAAAAAACACTTGCTTCCAAAACAAAGGGAAATGCATGGTGTTCAAGCAAAGGATATCTCATTGAAACCAAAGATGATTGAAAAAATCATTGAGGAATATACAAGAGAATCAGGTGTCCGTGGTTTGGAGAAGAAAATTGGATCTATCGTCCGTGGTATTGCTACCCGCATTGTCATGGAGAAACCTTATGATCATAGTCTTTCCGCCGAGGATGTTAAAGAAATTTTGGGACCTCCGATTTTTGACAAGGATCTTTATGAGAATAACGATATTGCAGGGGTCGTAACGGGCCTTGCTTGGACATCTGTGGGTGGTGATATTTTATTTATTGAATCAAGTTTGAGTCCTGGCAAAGGAAAATTAAGTCTAACCGGAAATCTTGGTGATGTGATGAAAGAGTCTGCAGCAATCGCAATGGCCTATCTTCGCTCGCATTCTGATGAATTTGGTATTGATTATAAGGTCTTTGACCAATGGGATGTCAATATCCACGTTCCTGCTGGGGCAACACCTAAAGATGGACCTTCAGCTGGTATTACGATGCTGACTGCTTTAGCTTCCTTGTTCACGCAGCATAAAGTTAGACCAAAATTGGCGATGACTGGTGAGATTACTTTGAGAGGAAAGGTATTGCCAGTTGGTGGAATTAAAGAGAAAATCTTAGCTGCCAAACGTGCAAATATTAAGGACATTATCTTAAGCAAATCAAATCAAAAAGATATTCTGGAAATTAAAGAAGATTATATCAAGGATTTGAATTTCCACTATGTCACTGAAATGCGTGAGGTAGTTAAATTAGCCTTGTTGGATGAGAAAGTGAAAAATGCAAAAGTTCTTTCTAGGGAAGGTTACTAATTCCATTATTTGAAATAAAAACTACAAGCACAGCTGAATAAGCTGTGCTTTTTTTATGGTCATTTTAATTCAATGATTGTTGGAAAATTTCTGTTCTTCTAGGATAAGCATTATTTTTGCGGCAATGGATCCCAACAGTAAAGCAACACAGCTTATCAAACGGATTATTACTTCACCGTTATTGATTTATACTATTCGATGCCTTATTGGCTTTGTTATTGGATATTTAATGTATCGAAGATTTAAGGAGTTTGAAATATTCTGGGCTCTACTCTCCATAATTTTAGTAATCTCCCCAGAGGAGAAAGATTCCAAGCGACTTTCCATAGAACGATTCAAATCTAATTTTGTAGGGTCTGTTGTAGCCATGGCCTGCGTTTGGTTGTTGCCAAAAACTGTTTATTCTATTATGGTTGGTATTGTGGTTACTATCGTTTTATGTTGGGGATTTAAGATCATGAATATGGCCAGAGTGGCGATCGTAGCTTTATTGATCATCATGATTGAACCTCACCATACACAAATCGGTTATACACCAATTTATAGAGCACTTTCGACCGGATTGGGATGTATAATAGGATTGACCATCGTTATTGTTACTTCTGGAATAATTCACTTCTTACGCGATAAGTATAAAATCTTTACTGAACCTTCCTAGAAGCTAGTTTTATTAAAGGGCCAAGGCTTTCAATTAAATCCTTATTTTTGTAGCAATGATCGAACTATATACTGATGGAGCATCAAGTGGAAATCCTGGCCCAGGTGGCTATGGTACCATTTTACGAGCGATATACCAAGGAGCAAATCCTGAATTTCAGGGAAAGTTAATTGAAAAGGAATTTTCGGGAGGTTTCCGTAAAACAACGAATAATAGAATGGAATTATTAGCTGTAATAATAGGATTAGAGGCTCTTAA
>JBEBTR010000259.1:0-3301 GCA_040393725.1 Sphingobacterium endophyticum
TTTTTAGATTTATCTTTGCAGTTAGTTTTACTATTTAAATACAATACGTTCCCTCAGGGGACTCAATATATATAATTATAAAAATATGGGATGTGGCAGTTGCTCATCCGGGGGTGGTTGCGGAAGTCAATCACTAGGCACGGTACCGGCAGGTTGTAATAACAATGGTACGTGCATGACCAGCGGATGTAATAAATTAGATATTTACGATTGGTTAGTCGATATGGACTTACCATCTAACTATAAACCTTTTGACATTGTTGAAGTTCGTTTTAAAGGCTCTAGAAAGGAGTTTTTTATTAATACGGACAATATTTACCTAGAAATGGGAGAGATGGTTGTTGTAGAACCCAATACGGGTGGATATGACATTGGCCATGTATCGCTGACGGGTGAATTGGTTAGGCTTCAACTGAAAAAGAATAACGTCAAACCTGAAGACGTTTTAAAGAAAGTTTACCGAAAGGCTAACGAGAACGATGTTGCCAAATATAATCTGGCAAAGGAATTAGAATGGGAAACGATGCATCGCGCAAGGAATCTAGCGCTGGAGCTTGGTTTATCTATGAAGATATCCGATGTTGATTATCAAGGGGACAAGACAAAGGCGACTTTTTACTATACTGCAGAAGGTCGTGTGGATTTCCGAGAGTTGATTAAAAGAATGGCCGAAGCCTTTCGCATCCGGATTGAAATGCGACAAATTGGTATGCGTCAAGAGGCTAGCCGACTGGGAGGTATTGGTTCCTGTGGAAGGGAGCTATGCTGTTCTACCTGGTTGACAGATTTCAAAACAGTTTCTACATCTGCCGCACGATATCAAAACCTATCGTTGAATACACTGAAATTGGCAGGCCAATGCGGTAAATTAAAGTGCTGTTTGAACTATGAGCTTGACAGCTATATGGATGCACTTAAGGATATTCCAAATAATGTGGACCGTATAGAAACTCATTCTGGCGTTGCATACTTACAAAAGACAGATATATTCAAGAAAACAATGTGGTTCTCTTACCCACATGCAGAGTCTTGGATTCCACTTTCTGTTGAACAGGTAAGAGAGTTTTCCGAAATGAATTCACAAGGCAAAAAGCCACAGGAGTTAATCATTCCTGAAAAAGAAGAAGTAGTAAATGTTCCTAATCCAGATTATGAAAATGTAGTTGGACAGGATAGTTTAACTCGTCTTGATGACCGTAATAGGAAGAAAAAGAAACGTAAGCCAAAGCGTAATCCAAATAATCCTGAGGGAGCACAAAATCCTAATGGGGGTGAGAAACAACCTCAGAAACCTAGGACTGAGCAAAGACCAAACAACAAAAACGGTCAACCAAAGCCTAAGGAGAATACGGGCAACTCTAATTCCGGCGATGAAGCTACTCAAAATCGTAGAAGACCGCAAAATAGGAATAGAAAAAACAATAATAACAGAAATAAAGACAATAATTCAGAGGGTTAATTATTAATCCCATGCGAAGAAATATATTCATAGGTATTATTGTTCTGTTACTGGCCTCGTGCCAGGAAGGACCGTTCTATGAAAAGAATTCCGTTATTCCAGGGCAACTCTGGGATAACGGATTTAAACCAGAATTCCAAGTTGAAGTAAAGGAAAAACAAAGTCGATATGATCTGTTTTTTAACCTTAGACATACAGCTTATTATCCTTACACCTCTTTCTCATTTCAAGTAAATCAACGGGGAAAATCTGTCCAGGACAGCAGTCTACGTTATGAGTTTAAATTAGCAGAACCGGACGGAAGCTGGACAGGTAAATCAGCTGGAAACATTTATGAACAGAGCCAATTAATAAAGGAGAATCTTTCGTTTCCCGATACGGGTATCTACGTGTTTTCTATACAGCAAAACATGAATGACAATCCTTTAAGAGGGATAAATGACGTTGGTATTAAGCTTATTAAAAAATAATTATGCAACTCATCCGATGGATATTATTTCCATTTACCATCCTATATACCTTGGTTATCTGGGTAAGGAATAAGTTGTATGACCATCACATTCTCAAATCAAGGACTTTTGAAGTACCTACCGTTGTTATAGGAAATTTAGCAGTAGGAGGAGCCGGTAAAAGCCCATTAGCTCAAAAATTAATCAGTTATTTTCAGGGGAAATATAAGCTTGCTACATTAAGCAGGGGGTATGGAAGGAAAACCAAAGGCTTTCGATTTGTACAAATTGCAGATCAGGCAAGCCAAGTAGGAGATGAACCTTTACAATTCAAAAAGAATTTTCCAGATGTCAGCATAGCAGTAGATGAAAATCGAATTGAGGGAATTGAACTCCTTGAGAAGGATCATGATCTGATCATATTGGATGATGCATTTCAACATAGGAAAGTTGTACCCAAGTGTTCCATCTTGTTATTTGAATACCATTCGCTATTAAAACCAATTTATTTGCTTCCAACAGGAAATTTTAGAGATACTTTTGACCAAACAAGAAGAGCTGAACTTATACTCATTACAAAATGTCCAAATGCTATCCCTTTTGAGAGCCAAAAAATTATTGAAGATAAAATCAGAAGGCATAATCAGAAAGCTTCCATTTATTATAGCAAAATTGGGTATAAGCCAATAAAATCTTTGAATAAAGGATCTGAGGATATGGAATTAACGCAAATTCCAAAACATATTTTACTTCTTACGGGAATTGCCAATCCAAGACCATTAGTTGAATATTTAATCAATACTGAGGTTAAATGTGAACATTTAAAATTCCAAGACCATCATCAATTCGATGAATTCGATTATAAGGTAATTAGATCAAGGTTTGAGAAAATGCAAAGCCAACATAAGGACGCCATAGTACTTACTACGGAAAAAGATGCTCAACGCCTTTCGTTAGTGGAAATTGCAGATATTCCATTTTATTATATTCCAATAGATATCATCATCAACGATGAAAAGAACTTCTTTTTAGATCTTGAAAAAGCATTACAATTTTAGAGAAATTTAAATCCAAAATTTCTCATCTCCTCCTTAGATTTTTTATCACATTCCAATTTTTTTTGATTCAACTGAAATAAATAAAAATTAACTGAAATCTTGCTTAAGATATATGTTAAGCCACTATTTGGACAAAAAAATCACCCATAGAAGAATAAATTATCCTGTTAAGAAATGTTAAAAAGTAACAAACATGATACAATTACACAATAAAAGATACAATTCGGTTGTTATTTATTGTACAGAAACGGAGTAAATAATAAAAGTTTAAAACAAAAACATTAAAATCATGAAAAAGTTATTTTTAGCAGTATCCGCAGTATTATTTTCATTAA
>JBEBTR010000260.1:0-3191 GCA_040393725.1 Sphingobacterium endophyticum
CTTCTTTATGTCCTTTAACAAGAGAGAAATTGTTTCATATTTAGTATAATTGCAATCAATGATGAGAGAACGATTATTCAACAAGTCAATTAAAAAGACAATTATTATATTTTCTGCCACTTTTTTATTCGCTGGAGTCTCTCTAGCTCAGGCACAGACAAACAATCAAAGTCAAAAAACTACCGTCATCAACGGCAAAACATATATACAACATAGTGTTTCTGCAAAGGATACCTACTATCAGTTAAGCCGTATCTATGGCGTTCCTGTTAAGGATATTATGGCGGCAAATAACAAAAAGAACTTGCGGGTTGGCGATGCTGTTATCATTCCAGCAAAGGAAGAACCTAAAAAAGCAGATCAAAAGCCTCAGGTCGCTCAAAATGATACCACTAAGGAAAAGGATAATAAAACATTAGGAAATCCAAATGGACAGACCATTCAAGCGAAGATCTTAACAGAATATAAAGTGGGCTCCAACGAAACACTTTATTCTATCGCCAAAAGGTTTTCAACTTCTGTAGATAATATCAAGAAATTAAACAGCCTAAGCTCGGATACAGTACATGAGGGGCAGATCTTAAAAATTCCAGACGGTAACGTCGTGGTTATCGAAAGGGAAACAGCTCCTGCCGCAATCAATATTCCTGTACCGGACAACATCAGCAAAGAGGAAATCGAATTTGAAACAAACCGCTATGGTATCCGTGAAAAAAAAGAAAAGGGAATCGGTATCTGGATGGAAAACTTAGAATCTGCAGGAAAAAGCAATTTAGCATTACATCGTACTGCACCTGTAGGTACAATCTTAAAAATTACGAACCCATTGACAAAAAGTGTTACCTTTGCCAAAGTTGTAGGAAAATTCTCGGATACCTCTGAAAGCAGGGATGCCATCGTCATTCTTTCTAAGTCTGCCGCATCTTATATCGGCGCCTTGGACAAAAGATTCCTGATAGAAATTACCTACGGCGCGCCGGTAAATTAGTGCAGTAATATAAAATGGACAAACCATACGTAATTGGAATCGCTGGAAGTAGCGGTTCCGGAAAAACATTCTTTTTAAAAAGCTTTTTAAATCATTTTTCTGAAGAAGAAGTTACCTTGATTTCTCAAGATGACTACTACATTCCCGCTAACACCAAAACAAGGGAAGAAAATAGACTTTACAATTTTGATTTACCGACTTCGATCAATAGGGAAGCATTCTACCATCATATCAAAGAATTATTTGATGGTAATACGGTATATCAAAAAGAATATACATTTAACAACCCCAATATTACCCCTAAAATGCTGCAAATAAATCCAGCACCTATCTTGGTGGTTGAAGGTTTATTTATCTTTCATTATGAGGAAATCAATGAGCTTTTGGATTACCGAATCTTTTTAGATGCTGATGAACCAATCGCACTTGAAAGACGATTGAGAAGGGATTTAATTGAAAGAGGCTATGACCATGATGATGTCATGTATAAATGGAATAATCATGTTGTTCCTTCCTATAATCAATACCTTCTGCCACATCGGGATGAATGTGATTTAGTTATCCGTAATAATGTTGACGACCCTCAAATTATTCAAGCATTCACCAACGACATCGCTTTAGAACTAAGAAAAATAATCGTTTAATTATTTTTAATTAATCTAAATAACTATATTTGCAGCATGTTTGAATCGATGATTAAGCTGCATGTTTTGGAAAACAATCCTTTTGAAGATCAGAAGGGGCATTCTCCATTTAATCCAAATGGCGATACAGATTTCAAAAAATGCTGCAAAAAATATAAAAAAGGAAAACGCTGCAAAAAATGCCCTGGTAGAATCGGGTAATTTTTAACTTCTACTCCTCTACAAAATCCAAGTCTTTATCAAAGCTTTCCTTTAATCTCGTTAAAGCAAAAATTGCAATTAAAGACAATAGAACAATCATGATCATGGCAGCCGCGATGATCCCTACCCAATTTACAAGAACTCCATAAAGCAATGTCGAAGGAATAAGCGCTCCACGAACAAAATTAGGAGCAGTGGTTGTAACGGTAGATCGTATGTTTGTACCAAACTGTTCAGCTGCAATCGTGATAAATGTTGCCCAATAACCTACACCTAATCCCATGAAAAATGCTAGCCACAGAAACTCAATTTCCGTAATTCCTTGCCTGGTCAAATAGATACATGAAAAAATTAAGATCAATAATTGATAGATAAAGACAACTTTTCTTCGGGATTTAAAGATTTGAGCCATCCATCCGGCAAGAAAATCGCCTAAGGAAATTCCCAAATAAGTAAACATAACTCCTTTTCCAGCACTTAAAGCAGTTTGAGCATGCAATGCCTCACCTATTTCCGGAGCTTGTGTTACTAATACGCCGACCACGAACCAAATAGGTAACCCTATGCACAAACAATACAGATACCGCCTAAACCTTGCTGCATTGTTGAACAACATGGAGATCTTGCCCTTCTGCACATTCTTTGTTTCTAACGAAGAAAACATACCTGATTCTAAAACACCAACACGCATAAACAAGAGCAATATTCCCATACCACCGCCAACAAAATAGGCTGTTCGCCAACTGAACCATTCGGAAATAAAATAGGCTAAAATTGCTCCCAAAACCCCTACACCAGCAACAATCATAGTTCCATAACCCCGCTTCTTACGATGCATGGATTCTGAAACTAAAGTAATCCCCGCCCCTAATTCACCTGCCAATCCTATACCCGCAATAAAACGGATGATACCATAGGTTGTGACATCTTGAACAAATCCATTGGCTATATTAGCTATAGAATACAATAAAATAGAACCAAACAGAACCTTTAATCGACCATATTTATCTCCGAGCACACCCCAGATGACACCACCAATGAGCAATCCGCCCATTTGCATGTTCAGCACATACTCTCCTTTACTTCGCATTTGATCTAATGGTACACCTATGTCGCTAAACGACTGTATTCGTACAATAGAAAAGATGATGAGATCATAAATATCAACAAAGTAGCCTAATGCAGCCACGAAAATTAATATCCAAACGTTTTTATTTGATTTTGGGGAATTCATAAATCAAGATTATTTATTGAATATAGGGTACTAAATCTTTTATTACAATAGAAGGATAGATTTTCTTAGAAATTAACTGTACTTTTACCCCCATGAAAGTATCTCCAAATACTTTAAAATGGGG
>JBEBTR010000261.1:0-3164 GCA_040393725.1 Sphingobacterium endophyticum
ATTAGATATTCAATAGTTTTAACACCAGAATCACCCGATTCGTGTAAATGAATATCAATCCCTTTATTAGTATCCAATGCTAATTGAACAGTAAAATCGATAGTTTTTTCAATTGCTCCATCTATGCTGAAAGGATCTAAACCACCAATAAAGTCAATATCCATTGTTGCAGCCTCTTTTAGGTAAGGAACAGAGTCTGTATAATAAACACCATGCTGAGGAAATGCTACCAATTCAGCATTGAATCCATTCTTTTTGTTTTCCAGAGCCTTTTGAAGGTTGGTTAAGGATTTCAACTTGGAAGTAGGTTCGATATTTACATGACTTCTTGCAAATCCGGAGCCATGAGATTGTAGAAGTTCAATGAGTTTTTCAGCTTTAAAAGTTGAGTTTTTCAACAATTCAGGCATTACTTCCTGCTCTAAAGCAATCATGCCTTTGACACCACCCGTTCTTCTTTTAACTGCTTGCCATTTATCTCCAAAATAAGTCTTGTCTAAATGTATATGCATGTCCTTAAAAGACGGCAACATTAAATACCCCTTCGCATCAATAGCATCAGCTGCTGTTGAATTTGGATTGATACTTTTTATTTTTCCATTTTCAATTTCAATGGTAAAAAGTTCAGTTTTAGTCGATTGAACTTCGTTGTCAAGGAATTCAAATCCAGTTTCTAACCTTACATTTTTGAGTTTCAGCAAGTTCGAATTCTTTTTATAATCTATAGCGTCTTCCATTTCTTTATGTGTATCAATACCCGCGATACTTGCTGATGGAGCCAATGCTACTCCAGCAATACCCAAAGCCGTGTTTTTCAAAAAATCCTTTCTTGATATATTCATAGTAATGTAATTGTCATGCATGAATTAAAATATTTATTCATAAGACAAATTTAGTGAGCAAAATTTGGATTACTATTGGGATATTAATTCAAATCCTTGTAAATTTTATAACTGATCACGAAATTGGCTTGGTGTAAATTCTGTTTGATATTTAAAGAAATTTGAGAAATAAGCATGGTCTGAAAATCCAAGGTCAAAGGCTATTTCTTTGATGCTTTTATCAGTAGATAGAAGTAATCGCTTAGCTTCAATGACAATACGTTGATGGATTAACTTACTTGCTGATATTTTGAGGTTTTGTTTACAAAGAATATTCAGGTAGTTGGGCGTTATATTCAGTTGTTCAGCATAGAAATTGATACCCTTCTCTTCCTTGTAGAATTTATCAATTAACCAATTAAATTTTGCAAGTTTGGGATTGGTTTGATAGACTTTGAACTCTTCTATATGAGATTCAGCTTGTTTGCTCACTATCGCTGCAATAACAGCAGCTCGGGCAGATATTAATTGTGTTATTGGATTGCTCTCTAATAACTCTGTTCGAATTGCGTTAAACTCATATAAAAGTTGGTTGAAAGCTTCATCCATCAGTGGTATAATAGGATGATTTTGATAGTTGGTAAATGAAAATCGAAATGCGGGTGCAAATTGTTCCAAGAAGTGTTTTTCAATCATTAATTGGTAACCAACAGTACCTTTATTGATCTGCCATTTATGCATTTGCTCTGGGAACAAAACATGAACTTCCCGATTCCCGATTGGATAATCCACAGAGTCAATATTATGAATTCCAGAAGCTTGATCGAATAGAATAATTATGAAAAAATCATGTTTATGAGGTTTTTCAATTAGCTTTTCACCAATAATCTCATTAAACAGCAACTCTTCTTTACCGGCAAACTGCCCTTCACGAAAACCTTGTAGGTTTAAAACCGGTATTGCATTATGATCATCTTGTTGCTTTGACATCTTGATTATTATCAAAAATAAGATTATCCATTCGATTTACTAATAATACCAACATTGGCAAAAGCAAATTTCCAAGCGATTAGGTTGTATGTATTAAATTTTTACAAAAACACCTTTTTTATACATTAAAATTAATATTCCCAAAACGATAGAATAATTACCAACAGTAAGTATTAAATGTTCTAATTCTGGAAAATGTTCCTCTAAACCAAAAGTAAAAGAATGGACAACGCTTTTAAAATTAATAACTTCTGCAAGACCATAGGCAACAATAGAATTCATTCCATAAACTTTTAACCATCGGAAGGGTTTTGCAACATGTTTAACATCAATTATATAATAGAATATGGCCATTAACAGCATGCAGATTCCTCCAGAGAATAAGGTCATACTACCTGTCCACAATTTTTTAATGATGGGCTGTTGAAATTGCCAGATCAAACTGACTGCAATACAAATTATAGCTGCTATTATTAGTTTGATGGTAGTTCCATTCGGATCTTTATCTTTTCCGTCTTTAATAACCTTTCCTGTCAGACAGCCCATTAAGACTGTTACTACAAATGTTAAAGAACTCCATATCCATGTATATTGATAATTTTCTGAAAACACCCATTCATCTCCTTTCCAGCTAACTCCATCCATAAAATTCTGAAGCAACATCTTGTCCAAATAGATAGCAAAATTATAATTTGGCTCATAACCTCCCCAGGTTGACATTGGGATTGAATAAATGATCAGTAAAGTTAAGCCAAGGCCTATTAACTTTTTAAAATTTAAGTGTAAATAAGCAATTGAGGTGATTAAATAACCGGTAGCTATAGCTTGAAGTGTATTTGAATACAACCTCAAGACATGCCAATCGAATGCTAGTAAATTTCCTTGTACTACCATTCCGATAATCCAAAGAATCAAAAATCTTCTCACAATATGACGATATACTTCCGGAGAATCATGTCCAATTTTTTTATCTAGGGAAAAAGGAATTGTTATACCTGTCATAAATAAGAAAAGGGGCATAATTAAATCCCACAATCTAAATCCTTCCCAAGCCTCATGTTCAAATTGATATAGTAAAGCATGATAGGCTTGGTTATCCCAAATTTGACCAATAGACATTAATATTGGCTGAAGAAATACTAACAAGAATAAATCTAATCCTCTTAGAATATCTAAAGATTCAAGGCGTTGTGAAGTGTTTATTTTCATGACAATAGTTTGATGGGATTATTTTCTTAGCATAGGGAATTGAGCAATTCTTAGCGTTGTACAACCATAAGGAATTAGACGTATTTCAACTTCTTTCAATTCATTCATATTAAGGCCGTACATATCAGCAGAAGGCATTGGTCC
>JBEBTR010000262.1:0-3103 GCA_040393725.1 Sphingobacterium endophyticum
GATTACGAAACGGCGATAGAATATTTTCAGAAAGCGCTGGATTTTGAAAAAGTTTTTCCTAATGTAATTTCGAAAGCATATTTAAACTTTTCTGAAACAGTGGTTCGTGCTGGAAAAACAGAGTTATACGATCAAGTTGAAAATCTACTTACAGAAAAAATAAACGAAGACACATTAAAATTTCCCGTTCAAAATTATATTATGTTTTCTGTGTTATCAGTAATTGCTGAGTACAAAAATGAATTTGATGTAGCAATAAAATATGCAGAATTAGCTGAGAAAAATGCGACAACTCAAACGAATTCACTTTGGAATCCACGAAAGCAAAAACTTGGAATCGTAAAAAACAGACTAAATTGGCTTGATAAATTGATAGGAAAGAAATAAAACTCCTGCTGTCATCAATTATGCTATTCCAAAGCAAAACATTGCCTAACAAACAAGACTAAGGAATAATAAAATTTTATAGTAATTTTATTCTTGCTGCCAAAATTGACTGAAAATCATTAGATTAAAAAAATGATACTAATAACCCAATTAATTTATATTATTCCAGGGCAAGAAGAAATTTTCAATGAATTTGAAAGTCTCGCTATTCCATTAATATCAAAATATAATGGGAGACTTTTATTTCGTGTTAGACCAGCAGAGAATGATTTTATTGAAATCTCTATTGATAATCCATACGAAATTCATCTTGTCGAGTTTAATAATCAACAAGACATTGATGATTTTATGAAAGATGAAGAGCGTAAAAAGTTTTTGTATTTAAAAGAAAAATCAATAAAATCATCCATTTTAATACAAGGGAGTAAGCTTTAGAAATATTATTAAGGAATAATATTGATATGGAAAAAGGTGTTCTTAATTAACATATGCAAAAGTTATATCAACGAGATATTCTAAATCAGCTTATAAATTTTTTTTGGACAGCACTCTGTTTTGCGCCTGTATTTTGGTTTTGGTTTCAAGAAGGAACACCCTCTATTTACTTTTATCTATTTCTTGGATTTTCATTACTGTTTGGTGCAATTCCAAGTAAGATATTAAATAAGCTTACAGTTAGTACAGACAAAAAGGATTATGAAAAATATGGAATCAAATTCATAAGAAAATTTGTTCAAAATGGAGATATTGTAAAATCACATTCAAAGGACAAAAGGGATAATTCAATTAAAGATAAAGATCATGCAAGAAGCTATTTAAACACAATTGCTATGTATGAACGCTATCACTGGATCTGCCTAATATTTTTTCTGTTGACGAGTATTTATGGCTTCTTTAATGGGAAATTTATTTTTGGGTTTTCTATTTTAATAGCAAATCTCTTTTACAATTTATTCCCAATCCTGTTACAGCAATATAATAGAATCAGAATTAAAAGATTATTAGGTTAAGCTTATTTTTCAGCTTGAAAACAATTTAAATCCCATCTGTATTGTGAATATCCTCACAATAGGTTCTTCATCAGTTTCTTAAAAATCTTAAAAAAAATTTGGTTATTTGTTTAGTTGCTAATTATCTTTGTGACTAAGATATTTTATTATAAACGATAAAGACCATAATTTTCTAATTGAGAACTTCAGACTTGCTAGTAGGCAATATTCCGATGCTTCCATTTTTATGCATGAGGCCATTGCCAGAAAAGCTGGACTAACTGGTTCCGACCATAAGTATCTGGGACTAATCCTTCAGCATGAAGAACTGACAGCAGGGGATATCGCAAAGCTAACTGGACTTACAACTGGTGCTGTGACAGGATTGATAGATCGTTTGGAAAAGAAAAAGCTCCTCAAAAGACAATTCTCTAAGGATGATCGAAGGAAGGTAATAATAAAACCTCAAGTTGAAAATAGCATGAAACTACTGACACCTATCTTCAACGATTTACAACAAAAGACTTTGGAGTTGATCGCAACTTTTTCTGAAAAAGAAATTCAAACTATTGAAAGATATTTTAAGGAAGCTACTTCAATAATGAGGGAGACTACAAATGCACTAAATAATAAATCAAATGATTAGAATGGAAAGTATTACTAATGGTTATTTGACTCGGGCGGAAATATGGCTTTGCCTAACAATTCTGCTTTATTTTTTAATGAATGGAGCCCAAATATTTGAAACTGCCGTATTTGTTCCGAAGTGGATTAATTCTGCTCCAGATAATTTTAATTTGTTATCGGATGGTCCAGGAACAAGTTTAAAGATATTTTGGATTATCATGCATTCGATTCATGAGATCAGCTTTATTCTTGCTATAATTTTTTGTTGGAAAATAGATCCTGTTCGAAATTGGTTGCTGATCTTGTTCGCCATTCATTTTGCAGTTAGAGTGTGGACCCTTTCTTATTTCGCGCCGAATATTATTGATTTTCAAAAAATAGCAGAAGACCCCTCATTTTCAGATAATTTGTTGGACAGGACATCCATGTGGCAAAAACTGAACTATATAAGGGTAGCAATCTATATTGTGCTTTCCATTGGATTAATTCCATTGGTTATTAAGCTATTTAATATGAGTGCTAAATAGTATGGATTTAAAATGAACTTATAATCTATTACAGATGATAGCGTAAACCAATAGAAAGGTAGTTAATATCTAAAGCGCCCCCTTCAAATGGATAAAACTTCACTTTATATCCTGCATAAAACGAAGATTTGATGGCACTGAAATAATATGATAATCCAATTGTAGGGTTTATAGCTAGATAATTTGCCTTAGCATATCCATTTGAAGTTACTCCTTCATATTCTACCTCAATTTTGCGTTTGTAAAAATCTCCAGAAATCCCTATTCCGCCATAAATATTGAAGTTGCTTTTTGTTTTATCCTTTAGGTTATAAATGATGTCTGCACCAATAGTGGTCATATGAAAGTTACTATATCCAACAAAAGCTTGAAAGTCTGTGTGATTGTTGTAATCATATTTTCCAGTGATGCCATAAAAGGTATCATAACTTGGAGCCTCTAACATAATGTCTGTGAATAGTCCCACAGCATATTTTGTAGTTTGCGCAAATGATGTTAAACTGAAAGTTAATAAGGTAAGAAATGAGAGTAAAAATTTTTTCATGCGCAAATCTATGAATTTAATTAAATTAA
>JBEBTR010000263.1:0-3060 GCA_040393725.1 Sphingobacterium endophyticum
GTCCGAAAATAGAAAAAGCCACTGATTATCAGTGGCTTTTGTCGGGGTGGCAGGAAGATTCCATACCTCCGCAAATATCTTTAAATCAATCGGTTGAAAACCCTTTTGAAGAACCGCTCACCTTTTTGCTCACATATAGTTTACTCGGTGATTAGTACAAATATAATGGTCTAAACCAACAAAAGGAAACAATCGGCGACAAATTATACATCAGCCATTCACCGTAAACAGCCAAAGCGAGAACAGCGCAAGACAAAGAGCGGTGGGGTTTCGCAAGCCACTAATGAGCGAGGGGATATATTATTTTGTTGTTTGTAATTGTTTCCCAGCATACGTACCATACGCTTTTCCTGATACTTCTCCCAACTTATAATAATCTGCTAATACTTTAAGAGTTAGGGTAATATCATTTTCGTCTTCAATAAACAACTTTCCATCTTTTAACTTTAGTGTTTCTCCATACTTCTTACATATTCGTTGCATTTTTCGGATAGTTTTCGCATCAAGGTCTTGATAGTTACCGATTTTTGTAAGTCGAACAAGTTTTTTATGGATAGATGGGTTTCCTTCAATTTGTTTGGCGATGATTTCAAGCCCTTCAATCATATTTGTTGAAGCTAATGCTGTTACTACTTCTTTTGCCTGATTTTTATATTCTTCCTCTAAGCCAATAATTTGCTCGAATTGGGTCTTCTTTGCTATGTAAAAAGTGTCTTCGTAATATATACAGTCAATTTGTTTGTCTAAGTTTACTGTCTCTCCCTCAATCAATTCAAGCTTTTGGCTTTTAGAATTGAAAATTGTCCTTATAGTCTTTTGGAGTTTACTTTTTTTATTACTATCATTCTCATCTATAGCCACCTTAGCGGCGAGTATCTTTCTGAAAGTGTAAACCCACTCGTTTTCATCATTGTAGAAAACGACACAATAAGCCCACAATTCTTCATTCACAATAATTTCTTCTAAACTCTTTATTTTAGGCGGATTTGAACTTAATTGATTATTGACAACATCGTAAAAAGACATTGCTTTATTAGTCATTTGATATGTGAATAATTGGGCAGTATCATCTGTAATTACATCGTATTCGTGCAATTCAGTTTTTCGCTTTACAAGACCATTTAATTGCTCTTGTGTTAGCGTGTACAAATGTTCCCTGATTTCATCGTTGACATCAATTTGGTAAACTTTGAACAAATATTTATCCATTATTTTACTTGATGCTTTTATTTCAGGCTTTAGCACCCTTGTGATAAAGTAGAGGATTACATTATCCTCACTTATATTTTCTATTTTTTGTAAAAGTTCCTCGATAATCATTTATTTGAGTTATTACTGGTTGCGAAATATAGTTTATGCCCGATTTCATAAAGTTTTACTTTACAATCATCTTGCAAAAATTTGTCCCGTGAAATAATCAATCCATTTCTATTTTTACCATTTTGAGCGATGTATTCAATTTCATATATACCGAATCTAAAACTCAAAAGCGGATTTATTAAAAGTAAAGACGAATTAATGTAAATACGATAAATTATCAAAAGTAGAAAAATGACAGAAGCACATTCGTACCAACCATCAAAACTTTGAAATAAAAACGGGATTATGTACGTAGCGATATATCCAATTGATTCACTGTTTTTATTTTTAACATCAGTAATAATTACTGGGTTTCCATTTTTTGCAACTTCTTCAATATTTGCTAATGTTTTCCAATAACCAAATGCCCCAATGACCGAGAAAGTGATAAGAAATGCTGATAAACCAAATTTTACCCCGAACATTTTCACGGATTCCCAAGAAACCCCTGCCCAGTTTAGATATTCACTATTCACAGATACCTGCCTTACTATCAGCAACAAAAACAAAGGCAAATAGGATGACACGAATAGCGAAAATTGAGCTATTCCGTGCAAATTATTAATTCCTTTGTTCTGTCGTTTAGTCATTACATTCTCAATATTTCTGCTAATTCTTCAAATGATGAAATTCCGTTAATGTCTGCTGTATCAATCCAATCAATTCCTCCTGCTGGTAAATAATTGATAATGCCTGTTTTAAAATTGTATTGTTCGTTAATTTTCTTCATATCAATAAACCAATCCATAGGAAGCTTTTTCAATCGAACAATTTCTTGAAAGTCATTTGATAGTTTATTAGGCGACATTCCCTTTTGAATAAGAAGTAACAAACCTAAATCTAGACATAAAAGTACTCAATCCATCAAATTCAAGAGACCAGTTTTCTCCAATAATTTTACTTTCTTTTATGTCATCCTTATAAAAAACTATCCACGGCTTTTTAACCCTAGAATCAAGGTTGCGCCAATAATTCTCACTCACTTTATCTGTTTCAGCTAACAATGGATCAATTATATTCCAATTGTCCTCATACATCCAGTATAGCACATTATCTGCAGTAACAAAAGTGTTTTTGACCTTTGTCTGAATTTTTGCATATTTCTTGCGTAAAAGAACAGCTATAGTATCGCAAAATTTATTGAACATTTCTAATATTCGGTTTTGTCTGCAATCATACACTAAAAATCTATGCTGTTTTCCATTTTCAGAAGAATAAATAAATGAAATCACAGGAAAAGAATACTTTTCATCTGACAGCATATTTACAAAGTCGAGCAAACAATCGACAAAAATTTTATATCCATCAGATTTATTATGATAACGCAGAATAAATGAAGGATTTACTATTATATTAGCCCATGATTCCGTATTTATCCATTCTGTAGATTTATAAAATTCAGAGCTAGGAACCAATTCCACATCAACCTTAAGATCTATATTATCTATTTTAGGCACAATCAACTGTCGAAGAACTTCAAAAAATACTTCCCGAGTTGCAATGATCTTGATATCGGATCAAGCTGAATTCTTGGGGGGAATACCAAAAATTTCTTAGTTTAGCATCTTTAATACAGATATCCCTTGCAAGAAGCCGAACGTAAATTACTGTCCCTATTGATGCCCGAAGGGCTGTTGGAATACTTTCAGATTTTAGAAGTCGATCAGGTTGACAATCAGCTCCATATTTATTTAGATGAAC
>JBEBTR010000264.1:0-3024 GCA_040393725.1 Sphingobacterium endophyticum
CAGCAAAAAAAATATTGACAGGAGGAATTGAGACTAATCAGAAAAAAATCACTTTCCCTGTTACATTCAGTGGAGAATTATTTTATTCTAAAGAAGCTGAAATAAGAGAAATTGATGGAGAAATGTGGACCATGTATACAGTGGATGGGAAACAGTGGCTGATCAAAATTGAAGAACAAGTTTATAATTTAGGAATATATCCGAAAGTTTATACAGGCAATTGAATTAAAGACTACCTTACCAAAGTTGACATCGTCTCATTCAGGATGCCAACCTATTAAATTCACAGTAAGTTACCGCTCAAATTGCCTTTGGTTAAATGAGTGGTATCCCTTAAACGGAAAGGGATTGTGTTACAATTGAACCCTGCAGATCAACGCAGGGTTTTTTAAATTCATTTTGAAGTTTATTATATTAGTTTCTATTGTTAGTCCCTGGTCTAATCTGTGCAGGTGGATCAGGGATTTTTTATTTTCTGGTCTATTTTAGCATAAATCCTTTTGAAGTTTTATGAAATTGTTAAAAATTCTTAAAATTATTGACATGAAATCCCTGCCATATTAAATTTGGAAGTACATTCTACAACCACTAAATAATAGTTTATTATTACAATTATCCCCTGATTCCATGCCAGGGGATAATTAAATTGTTTAGGCTTCGATGTTGTTTTCCTATAAATTCCATCTCAAAATCCCCGGTCTTAAGTTTAGATTGGGGATTTTTAATGAAAAAGCCACTGGTTAGAGTGGCTTGAAAATTATTAATAGCGTGTTTTAAAATTTGCGATTTATATCATGGATAGACCTAGAAAGGAACAGTTAAAATTTCTTCAGAATATTCTTTAATGAATTCCACTGAAATAGAACTATTTTTTTCTGCATTGTTAAGTTTATCAAACAGCTTACCTGATAATCTAGTTACCTTATTAGGTATGAATAGAACATTATTTGCTGGTTTTGAACCTAATAAAGTGTAATTTTTATCAAAAAACAAAATATCAACATTAATTCCATCCGCAGAATTAACACTTTTACCAAACATGTTAGATGTTAAAATTTGATTTGTTTTTCCAGATAATGCTTCTACATTGAATTTTATATATCCATCGTAAAGAAAGTTATATATCTCCAGCTCATTTAGAGGATATATAAAATTAGGTAATTTGTTTCCAACCAAAATATAAGATACTTCAGATGGTATTTGGTCTTTTATTTCTAATTCAAACTTTGAATTAATTCTATTAAGTTTTATCGGGGAAACTGTAGCATCGCTTTCAACTTTTAAAGGTATTAAAGAACTTGCATATAACTCTTTGTAATCATAAATATTTCTTTTAAACAATTCATCAAAAACGGTAGTATAAAAAATATGGTAAGATTGAGCTGTGTTACTTCCTAGTTGTAAAGATTTATTATGTGCTATAATACCAATCTTATAACTTCCTTTTGGTAATTTTATGTTGAATTTCTCTGAATTTGGTATATCAATACCGTTGGCATCTAACAAATAATTTGTCTTTGATAATACTAATTTTCCATCTAAACCAAAAATCAATAATTCAAGGCTATTCATTTTATCTTCAATGGGAATGGATTGATCATTTTTTGATAAACTAGATTTTGATTGGATATTAGATATAGTTTGATGTAATCCTGAACTTGAAATTGAAAGATTATACAACTTTTCTTCCGGTTTATGATCATCTGTAGACCCTCCTTTTTTACACCCAAAAAATAACATTGGCAATAATGCCAGGATAAGAATTGATTTTTTCATTTTAATAATTGATTTTGGTAATTCGCAAATATATTCTTTTTTAATAAACTTACAATTACGGGTTTCCGTAATCTCTACTTCTTCCTTTTACCAATTCCAAAGAACCACCAACAAACACCTATCAAGATCACGAGAAATGCAATAGCCCAGCCTATCTTGCTGGTAAATACCGCCCAAATGTTAGGCGTGCTAGTGCTTTGACTGTTTTGCGAAGTTTCCCTTCTGGATTGCTCCGCTTGGACTGCAACCTGCTTGCTTGAGGTATCCTGCCTATCCTCTTTACGTTCCTTTTCAACGTCCTTTCGTTCGGTTATCCTTTCGTTTACCACTGTTTCCTTTCTGCTGGATGGAGTAGTTACTTCCAAAGTCAATGTTTTGTTGAGCGTATCGAGTACAGCTTTGATCAATCCGACTGCGCTATCCATTGGAATGAAGTTTTCCCCTGGCTTAAGGTCTCCTTTTCGAATGACCGCTTTCCCCTTGCTACCTTCCGTTGTGGTTGTGGTCGTGGTCTGCCGTTCGGTGACTACCGTACCTTTATCGATTTCCCGATCCTGAACAACTGACTTGCTGCCTGACTGCTCCTTTATCGTCTGCTCGATCTTTGCGCCTTCCTTTATTTCCAATTTCCAGCTGGATTTACTCTTATTTCTAAGAGATCCACACGAGGCAATGATACACAACAAGCCCATCATTGCAACTATCCTAATACCTTTCATCCAATACCTTTTTTAGACTGTCCAACGAATTATTTAAGTTATCCAATGACTTTACCAATGGAATCCTTTCTACTTGCTCCAGTGGCTTATTTTGACTTGATGATGTAACCAACACGGAAAACACCAACATCAATAGTATCAATGCCTTTTTCATTCCTTTCCTCCAATCCTCTGTACGATGGTATCTACCTTGTTCAATGCCTTGTCAACTCCTTCACGAACTCCTTCTAATCTACTGTCAACAACTTCAGGAACTCGTTCGTTTACCGCCTGCGGAACTTGCCTACGGACTTCCTCCACGATCTTTGCATTTAGGTCCTCATTCATCGTAATTATTTTATAAACCAAATAGACATTCAGCAAGATGGATATTGTCGCTACAAGAGCAACGATATCCTTATATGCCAATCCGAAAATCTTTACCACTCCATCGACCTTGCGATCGATCATATCTTGCTTAACATCGCTCATTTCCCCTTACTTACTGAAATATAAATCCGCTTCTGCTTTTCTCCTCCTTACCAATCCT